>NZ_NEXU01000080.1:0-24436 GCF_002224105.1 Psychrobacter sp. DAB_AL32B
TAGTGATAGTCAGCATAAAATAAATTGGATATATATACATTGCTCCATAGTAACGTACTACTGAGATAAGTTTTTCTAGCTTACTGTTCACAGGCATGACAAAGGCTGCAAGAAGTTTAGCTATCACAGGGTTTGGACACTCTGCATAGCCGTTATGGATACTGTCAAGACCACGGCATGATAGATAATTTGTGGTAATCTATTGGTGAGATAATAGGGTAGTAACAACTGGGCTGAAAACGATAAAAAAACGAGCAGTTTTCTAAAAGTGTAAAGTTTTTAAGTAGGTACTAACCACGTATAGAAGCGTGCTAAATGGGCGATTATAGGAATAATAATGATGCAAAATATTCAATCAAATTCATCAAACTCTAATAATACTAAGCAATCTACTATGAATGATAATGCTCAAAATAAGGCTGCAATGACTGAGCAGCAGGTACTGATCGCGGGTGGCGGTCATGTCGGTT
Source organism: Psychrobacter sp. DAB_AL32B (assembly GCF_002224105.1). Classification (NCBI taxonomy): domain Bacteria; kingdom Pseudomonadati; phylum Pseudomonadota; class Gammaproteobacteria; order Moraxellales; family Moraxellaceae; genus Psychrobacter; species Psychrobacter sp. DAB_AL32B. Next base: position 471 of record NZ_NEXU01000080.1, read on the forward strand.
TGTCCTTTGCTTTGCTATTGGCGCATCATGGTATCGCCAGTACTTTGCTTGAGAAGAACAGCTATCCGGCCATCAGTCCCAATGATGATAGTCAGCGCAGTCACTATTTAGACAGCCGCAATACCGCGCTGTCACGACGTACGGTACAGATTTATCAAGAGATTGGGCTGTGGAGTGAGCTGCAAAGTCATGCTTGCCGAATTGATGCGGTTCAAATCAGTGAACAAGGTAGCTTTGGACGCGCGCAACTGAATAAAGCGGATGAAAAAGTCGAGTCGTTTGGACAAGTAATGGAAAACGCTTGGCTTGGGCGTAAGTTGCTCCTTGCTGCCCAACAAGAACCACTGATTACGCTCATTGATAATGCCAATGTTATCGCTGTTGTCCAACAAAGCGACAGCGTGATGTTAAGCTTTAGCTACTATGGTGAAGAAGAACACGAGCAGCAATTGCAAGGCAGCGTCTTAGTAGCTTGTGACGGTCGTGATTCTACTGTGCGTCAGCTGCTAGGTATCACTACTACCAACTATGATTATGGGCAAACCGCCATTGTTGGCGTGGTAGAAACGGACAAACCTCATGAGCATGTTGCTATTGAGCGTTTTAGCCCTGCAGGACCACTTGCGGTGTTGCCATTGACTGATCCAGAAGGCGATGGCAATGATGACTATCAAGCAGGTTATAGACGTTCAGTCGTTTGGGTCTGTCCGAATGGGGAAGAAACGCAATACTTAGAAGACGATGCCCATTTCTTAGCGACTCTGCAGCAAGCTTTTGGTCAACGCGCTGGCACGTTTAAGGCCGCCGGTCGCCGTGGTGCCTATCCATTAACGCGAGTGCTGGCAGACAAGCAAGTCGAAGGTCGCTGCGTCATCATGGGTAATGCCGCGCATACCTTACATCCAGTCGCTGGTCAAGGCTTTAACCTCTGTATGCGCGATGCTCATTTATTGGCGCAAATGATGAGTGCCCAAGTGTTAAAAGGCGCAGATATTGGTGATCCAACCCTACTAAAACGTTATGAAAAAGCCCGTCAAACTGATCAAAAACGCGTTATCCGCTTCTGTGATGCCGTGGTACATGGATTTACGCATCCAAATCCAGCAGTGAAGCTGGCACGTAATGTAGCTCTAGTTGCTTTTGATAAATTACCGAATATTAAGCCGTTAATTGCAAATTATGCGATGGGTTTAAAATCTTAGTATTTATAATCCTTTAAAAATAAAATCCAAAATTCTAACTGCTGATATTTATACGTACCAGCGCACAGCATAAATAACGATATAATCGATTTAATTGAAAAATGATAAAGTGCTAATGAGATGAATTTTTCGCAGCCTCTGTCACGCCTGCGAACAGCAAGCAAGAAAAATTTATACCATTAGCACGGTAGTATGAATGACTCTTTTTCATTTAGAATTGACTATATAAAGGAGGCTTTATGAAAAATAACCATACGCTGATTATCGGTGGCGGTATCGTCGGTGCGACGCTTGCTCTCAAACTGGCGCAAGACAATAAACCCGTGACGCTCATTGATGCACGCCCAAAGCGTGATGAACCAGACTGGCAGCAAGTACTGAGTCAACGTGATGCGCGTGTCTATGCGCTTAGCCTTGCCAGTATTGAATTATTAAAAGAGGTTGGTGCTTGGCAAAAAATAGCAGCATCAGAGCGTAAAGCTGATTACTCGCAAATGCAGGTTTGGCAACTAAACGGTATGGGAGAGTTACTGTTTGGCGATAGTGGTGACTCTAATAGCAGTACTAATGGTAATAGAAATATTGTTAATAATAGCAGCAACTCTGAGCCAAAAATGCTTGGTAGTATGGTTGAGCCAGCGGTTATCGAATACGCCTTATGGCAGCGTTTATCAGCTCCCGATGTCAGCCAATATCTAACGGTCATTGACGGGCACAAAGTTGTCGATATGGATTGGCTAGGCGCACAGCAGGGCTACCGTGTGACGTTGGATAACGATACCGTGATTGACGCAAATTTATTGGTTGGTGCTGACGGTCGTGGTTCATTCGTGCGCAAGCAAGCAGGTATTGAGCTGGATGTTCTTGATTATAATCAAACGGCGATTTGCTGTGCGATTCAAACTGAAAAGCCGCATCTAGCAACTGCTCGTCAAGCCATGCTACCGACTGGCACGTTGGCACTGTTGCCTTTAGCGGATATCACTGATGAAGACAAAGCCAATCCACAGCATTGGCAGTCTATTGTATGGACATTGCCACGTAATCAAGCATTAGCGTTGATAGAAGAACACCCGCGCTACATCGCTGATAAACTCGCTGCTGCCAGTCATTATGAGCTTGGTGCTATCCACAAAATTGAATCAATCGCTAGTTTTCCGTTAGCAGCACAGCAAGCAAAGACCTATGTTGCAGATAATTTAGTATTAATCGGTGATGCCGCGCATGGTGTCCATCCACTCGCTGGGCAAGGACTCAATCTAGGCATGCTCGATGTGAAAGCATTAAGCAAACAATTGGCTCATGATTATAACCGTAGTGGCGGTACGCTTTGGGGTGTCAATCAAACCTTGCGTAGTTACGAGCGTCTGCGCCGTCCGCATAATAGTCTGATGATGCACAGTTTTTCAGCGCTTAATTGGCTGTTTGCAGGCTCACTGGCTCAGATACGTCCGATTCAACAAATCCGTAATGAAGGCATGTATCGCGTGAGCAAAATTAAACCGTTGATGCGGTTGTTTGCAAAGCAGGCGAGTGGGGTTTAAGAATAGCTTTAACTTACGAAAGAGTAAAATATGAACGTTAAATTATGGACAATAGCGCCAATCATGATAGGTGTTTTAGCTCTAACAGGTTGTCAAACCGCCGATTTTTCTAAGCAAATAAGTCAAACTATCAACATGCCAACGGTTGTAGTTAATTTGGATAGTGACGGTGATGGAGTGCCTGATGATTTAGATCAATGTCCGAATACGCCAAAGAACGTGGTGGTAGAGCAGAGAGGTTGCCCTATTACTATGGGCCCTGATATGAGTTTAAAAATGGAATACCGCGCCTTTTTTACTAAAGGTAGTAGTGAGCTTTCACCAAAGTATCAGGTTGAACTGGATAAAGTTGGTGAAATAATGAATACGCATAATACTGCTACTATGCGTATTGAAGGCGGTATCTCAGAAAATGAAATCGATGATGGTGATTCGATAGCTAAGTCAAATACATTGGCTAAAAACAGGGCGCTAATGGTCAAAAACTATCTTTTATTAAAACACGGCATAGAGCCTAGTCGTTTAACGACTTTAAATTGTGAGGCTAGAGCACCCATCGCACCTAATGATACTGAAGAGGGTAGGACTGTTAATCGCCGTGTTTATGGGGTAGTTACAAAACCTGAAGAACAAGAAGGCAATGACTATCCTAGCAATTTAAAAGCAGGCATCTGCGTTGAATTTTAAATAGAGTTTTTTTATAAATAGCTATCATCTCAACATACATAAAAAGTCGTTTTTGAAGGTATTAAGAGAGAGTAATAATGAGAATTAAAACTCATAGCACTTTATTGCTACTAGCGGCATCTATAACGTTAGCTGGCTGCCAATCCACACCTAAAAACACCATAATAGATAAAAAAGTATATGTTCCACCCAAAGTCTTGATAGAGCCACTTGCAGATACAGACAATGATGGCGTTCCTGACATTATAGATAATTGTCCGAACACTCCTGAAGATGTGGTAACGGATGAGTATGGCTGTCCAGTAGCGGTGAGTTTAATAGGTAATTTTATGATGGAACTACGAGTTTTCTTTGAGCGCAATAGTAATAAGTTGCAAACGAAGTACTTGATAGAAGTGGAGAAAGTAGCGGAAAAAATGCATAGCGATCCTGAGCTAGTAGCAGTGCTGTCTGGTCACATCTCGGAGCCTGAAGCTGCGCAAATAGCAGTAGATATGGATGGGAAAATGAATCAAGTAGAAGCTGATAAACGTCAGTTAGGACGTGAGCGGGCACAAATAATAAAGAGTGCTTTGGTTAAGAGAAATATAGCTCGTGATAAAATCTATACGTTTGATTGCGCTGATAATATGCCGATTGCGTCTAACGATACTGAGGAAGGCATGTCAATGAACCAACGTATTTATGGTAAAGCGTTAAAGGCAGATGATTTTTATACGGGCAGTGATCATGAGCAATCACTCACTTACTATAAAGAATTCTGTCAGCAATTTTGAAGGTATCAGTTATGAATATGCTATTAAGAAGTATGCTTGTCATTTCAATCAGCGCTTTAACATTATCCGCCTGTCAAACCGCCGACTTGTCTAAGCAAACAAGTCAAACTACCAACATGCCAACGGTTGTGGTTAATTTGGATAGGGACGGAGATGGCGTACCTGATGCTATAGATATGTGCCCAGGCACGCCAATGAACATAGTAACAGATGAAAGGGGTTGTCCTTTTACGGGTATGGGGATAGGTCTAAAAATGGAATATCGTGCCTTTTTTGCAAAGGGTAGTAGTGAGCTATCACCCGAGTATCAGCTTGCGCTTGATAAAGTAGCAGCAAAGCTACAAGAGTACTATACGGCAACTATGCGTATTGAGGGACACGCTTCAACAGATGAAATAGGTGAAACATCAGTTTCTAGTTCACAATTGAATTCTCTATCAAGAAATAGGGCGCTTATCGTCAAAAACTATCTGATAATGCAGTATCAAATTGATCCTAATCGTTTAAGTACCTTTAGTTTTGGTGCTGAACAGCCTATTGCATCTTCTGATACTGAAGAAGGTAAGTCTATGAACCGCCGAGTTTATGGGTTAGCTATTGCAAATTTTGATAGCGAAGAGGAGATGTCCATGAACCGCCGAGGTTATGGTATAACTACGGAGCTTGAAGATTAATTATTAATTATTAATTATTTAATATTCAATCAGCAGATTTTAGTTTAAAACAACTATCTAAAGGCAAATCACATGCTCATCCCTAAATACTGGGCGCAATATAAACAGCGCTTTGAATTGCGCGAGACGCCTAATAAACCCTCCAAGCAAGCAACTATTAAGCGTTACGGTTGGTCAGATGTCAGTCAAAGCGAAGCGTTAAGTCATGCCAAAGCACGAGTGTATGAGGCACATAAGTGCTGGCTGGCAGGTGAGGATATCTTACGCCGCGAACGCAGGGAAGAATATAACGCAAGCAATGGCATTCCTATCCGTGAACAGATTATTTCCGAGCATTCTTTTCCGAATAGCGATTTCCTTATTAGTAAGACTTCTAATAATAGCCTATCAAAAAAATCCTCTAATACTCATCTAATCGTCACGCGTAACAGCTATGGGGCACAAGTCGCCAACGTTGATAACATCGCAATTATTGATGTCGATGCGATTGATCTTTTTGCTCAATTATATCCAGAGGATTATGCTAATTTTGGAATGGAGTGGTTTTGGGAAGACGCCCTAAGCAGTAAAGTGTTCGACTCTGATAGCTCAGACTATTATCTAAAATTGTGGACTAGTACAGATCCCAAACGGTCTTCTATGAAACCTCAGGTTATAGGTTTTATTATAGCTTCTATCGTTATTGCTAGTGTCATAACTTGGCTAGGGTTGTCATGGATTTGGTTAATCGCTTTTATGGTCGTTATAATGTCTTATCTTTGGCAGCAGGCTAGCAAAAAAGAAAAAGCTATTAAGCAAGAGAATAAGCAAAAAATGATAACTATGGTTGAGTCGATTAATCCCTATATGACTGATTTACTGAATAAGCGTGTCGCTAGTCATACCAATGAGCAGTTTCGACTGTATAAAACGCCCGCAGGTTTTCGTATTATCGCCACTCACGATACTATTTCACCAAATGATAGCATCGTCGCAGAATGGTTTGCGACCTTTCATGCCGATGCTAATTATGCGCGGTTGTGTCAATCACAGCAGTGCTTTCGAGCGCGGCTCACCGCCAAGCCGTGGCGTATGAATGAGGTCGAAGATAACAGTTTGGCTAAAAACATCCCTGCTAAAGACTTTTGGTTCGCTGAAGGTAATGGCAGTGATGATAAGGATGGACACAACCCCCAGGCGCTTGCAGCACGTCAGCAATGGATTGCCGACTATGATAACTATGCTAAAAATTATCGAGCGTGCCATTATGTCGAGAGTATTGTTGGGAAAGAGGTTGCCAATAACAGCAAACCACAAGCCAGCATTGAAGATTTTGTCCGCTGGCATGACAGTGCGTGTCAGGTGAATAAAGAGCTGGCGATAGCTTGAACCACATTTTACTTTATAAATAAAAACTAGCTTCTGTCCATTTCAAGGAAGAGTCACTATGAAACTCTATAGTGCTTTATTATTAACAGCAGCTATAACGCTAGCTGGCTGCCAGACTACCGAAATTGTACCGCCAAAAAGTATAGCTGAAGTGAATTACGTAGATATACCCACATTGCTTATCAGTTTGGACTCAGATGGTGATGGCGTTCCTGATGATTTAGATCAATGTCCAGGCACTCCAGAAAATGTGGTGATAGATGGCAGAGGCTGTCCTTTCACCACTATTGGAACTGGTTTACAAATGGAATACCGCGCCTTTTTTGCTAAAGGTAGCAGTGAACTAACATCTAAATATCAGGTTGAACTGGATAAAGTAGCGGCAAGAATGAAAGAATATGATACCGCTATTTTTAAGATTGAAGCGCATATTTCAGAGGATGAAATTAATAAAGAGTTAAGCTCATTACCTAAAAATAGAGCACTGATAATCAAAAACTATCTTTTATTAAAGCATGGTATAGAATCTAATCGATTAATGACTTTAAATTGTGACGCTAAAGCGCCCATCGCACCTAATGATACTGAGGAGGGACGGTCTTTTAATCGCCGGGTCTATGGTTTATTAACTGAGCCTGATAATGACTATCCTAGCAATTTAAAAGCCGGCATCTGCGTTGAGTTTTAAATAGAATATTTATCGATGGATAGTTGGTAGCTCGATGTAAAGGTAGAATCGTTTCTGACGGTATGAAGAGAGAATAATAATGAATATTAAAAATCATCGCACTTTATTACTACTAGCAGCATCTATAACGCTAGCCGGCTGTCAAACTACCGAAATTGTACCGCCCAAAACCACACCTCAATATGAAAATATCAGGACGATGCAAGCAGAAATTGATTCAGATGGCGATGGTGTGCTTGATGATATAGACGAGTGTCCTGAAACGCCACCTAACGTAGTGGTTGATGCTAAAGGCTGTCCAATAGAGGTTGATGTGGGCGGACTTGAAATGGAATTCAATGGATTTTTTCCGCCAATGAGCAGTCAATTACCTGATATCTATGATGCAGTATTTGTGAAAGTAGCAGAAAGTCTTAATGATTACCCAAAAGCCAATGTTTTTATTTTTGGTCATGTAGCAACAAATGAAATCAATAAAGGCTCTTTAGCGCGTAATCGGGCGCTTATGGTCAAGAACACTTTAGTATTTCAACATAATATCGATGCTAAGCGTATCCGTACTTATGAGTGTTCAAATAAGATTCTAGTTACAGATACAGCGTTTATAGATCCAAGTTTTGAAAAGCTTAATCTTAAAAATATTGAGGCAAAACAACGCCGCGCAACGTTGAAGGCGAGCAGTTCAGTGAAAGATTTATCGAATCTAAAATACGCAGGTGATATAGAGAGTTATGGTGAATATGCCAAGCACTGTGAACTGTTTGAGTAATGATATCAGTGGCGTAAGTGAGGGTTAGCTATTATCACCTATCAGAATTTATATTTACCCCAACGCAGAAAATACAATCATCAGCACTGGTGCGACAATATTAATAATAAAGCCAAAGCTAATCGCCAATGGCACAACCTTTAGACCACCTGATTGTTGGATAATTGGCAAAGTAAAATCCAAGCTGGTCGCACCGCCAAGCCCGACGGAAGCAGACGGATATTTACGCATAAACACAGGGATAAATATCAACGCAAAAAACTCACGTATTAGGTCATTAAATAACGCCACACTGCCCCAAATTGCGCCATAAGCATCGGTCATCACAATCGCAGATAGTGAATACCAACCAAACCCTGAGGCCAGTGCCAAACCTTTTGTCCACGAAACTTCATTAAACATCATGGCAAAAATAAGCCCGCTAACCAGCACGGCTAGGGTAAAGATAATACTCATCTCAACGCCGCGTCTATTAAGCAGCACTTCTTTTAAAGTAATGCCCGAGCCTTTTAGTCCAATACCAACCAGCAAGATTAATATCATTAGCATCACCGTCATAGTGTTTTCAGGTGGCATATAATCGGCTGGTAAAAAATACCCAATCACCATACCAATGACCACACAGATGACCTGCGCGAGGCTACCACGAATACTAACGCGATGTTCTTTAGATTTGACGCTAGGTTTTTTGGCATGCCACGGGCGTAGACGGTCAAATAGCATAAGAGAAAATAAGCCAGACCCAATCGTCAATATCGATAATATCGTGACATACAGCGCAATTTCGCCTATCTGGCTGCCAAGCCCTTCCACTTGTGATAGCTCAATACCAATCAAGCCTAAGATGATAAATACCAGATATGACAGGCCTTTATCGGCAATCTTAGTCATAGTGGGGTGGGATGGAATGGCAAAACCAATAAACATTGGCATTAATACCAAGACGAGGGTAACTAGGCTTTGCATGGTGATAGGCTCGCAGTATTTTTAACAAGGCGTTTTCAAGAAGGCATTTCTAAGAAGCGGGAGATTGTAACATATCAGGCTATAAATACTGATATGAGCTACTAAGATTCATTATAAATTATGCAAAGTGATTGCTTGATAGATATGAATTTAAACTTTACCTAACAAAGTTTTGTTGCTACATTGAAGTAATGAATATATTTGGCAGGCGCTATGTCGTTATATCAACTCAAGACTCAATTTCAAGATCAGCTGCGCCCAATAAGTAACACGTTGGTCGAGCAAAATATCACTGCCAATCAAGTGACCGTTTCAGCTGTATTATTGAGTATTGGTACGGCCTATGTGATTGCTAAGCCAGCAACTGAAAAGCAGGCATTATGGCTGCTACTACCTTCCTCGTTGTTTATACGTATGGCGCTCAATGCCATCGATGGCATGATGGCGCGTGAGCATGGGCAGACGTCAAAACTTGGGGCGATACTTAATGAGGCTGGAGATATTATTGCGGACACGGCATTATTAGCCAGTCTTATACCTCATGTTACTAATAGCCAATCACAAGTTTCAGCAACTGATCTATCAGCTAATAACTTATCGGTTAATAATTCATCTGCCAATAATCTACTTGCTAATCAGCGCCATATTATTAACTTCATTGTGCTGAGTATGAGTACTGAACTATTAGCCATAGCCAGTGATGTATTTCTGAACATTCGGGCAAACCAAGGACCGTTAGGTAAAAGTGATCGGGCTTTTATGCTTGGTGTGTTGGGTGCTTTTATAGGTAGTAAAGTCCCGTTATCGTTATCTCCTATAAGAATAGGACAGTTATGCTTACTCACCGAGGCGCTATTAATAAAAACCTGTCTTAATCGTTTACGCTATATGGCAAGTTTATATTTGATGCGTCAGCCGCCTGTGCTTAGATCAGATTTGAATGTATTATCAAGTGCTAAATCAAGTCTTCAATCAAATATATTTGATACAAAATCTGACTATCTTACTTCTCCTAATTTTTTGCATCATTCTTCTGTTAAAGCTTCCTTACTGGAGTCCAAAATAATGCCATCTATGTCTAAAACTACTATAAATGCACCAGATGCTGTAAAGGAAACCGCTGGCGACATGGATTTTTCTAAACAACCCACTATCAATGGTGAAAGCTGCTATAACGCTTATGATGGTACGGCAATTTACTATCGCTATTGGCTAACAATGCCTTTAGAGGAGTTAGAAAAGACAGAGCAGCGACCTACACAACAAAAACGACAAGTCATTTTATTACATCGTGGTCATGAACATTCGGGACGCTTAGCAGAGCTGGGGCAACAGTTTGCTATGGCAGGCTATCAAGTATTCGCTTGGGATGCGCGTGGTAATGGGCGTTCGGGCGGTATCAAAGACCATGCTGAGAGCGTGACTCAGCTTGAGCGCGATTTAAACGACTTTGTGCAAATGGTTATTGGACAGACGGGTATTGCGATTGACGATACTTTAATCGTAGCCAGTAGTATTGGTGCGGTATTAGCAGCAGCATGGGTACATGATTATGCGCCCAATATTCGCGGGATGATACTCGGCACACCTGCGCTGCGCATTCGCTTGTATATGCCGTTTGCAATACCGTCGTTAAAGGTAGCACGTACGCTAGGTTTGATGTCACGCGTCAGTAGCTACGTCAAAGCGCAAGTGTTGACCCACGATAAGGAAGCTCAGCAAGCCTATAATGCTGACCCATTGATATCAAACAGTATCTCAACTGACTTACTCATCGATACCCATGCGACCGGACAGCGTTTGCTCGATGATGCGGGCGCTATTACTGTACCGACGTTTGTATTGTGTGCGGGTAAAGATTATGTGGTTGATAAGCAGGCTGAGCGTGACTTTTATGAAGCAATCAATACCCCTGTGAAACGCTGGCAGCTGTATCCAGACAGCTATCATGCTATCTTTCATGAGACCAATAAGGCAGATGTCTTTGCCGACTGTATTGATTTCGCTGAGCAAGTATTTAGTACGGAGGTAAAAGCGCCTGATTTGCGTACAGCGCATCTTAATAGTGCCAGTAAAGACAAGGTTGATCGTTTAGCGATTAAGCCTTTTAATCCAGGTTTTGCGCTGACGCGTTTTGCGATGCAAAAATTCGGTCATGTCAGTGACGCTATTGCCACAGGACTGGAGCATGGTTTCGATTCTGGTCATTCGCTTGACCATGTCTATTACAATCAGCCTAGCGGTCAGAATAAATTTGGGCAGGCGGTCGATAAGTTTTATCTGAATAATATTGGTTGGCAAGGGATTCGTATCCGCCGTGAGCATATACTAGAGCTGGCACGTGAAGCGTTGGCAGATATTAAGCTTGCCAATCAAAACCAAGTTAATCAAAACAGCCCTGATGAGCCATACCAACCAAAACTGCTGGATATCGCTAGTGGTCATGGCTTTTACGCGTTTGATTTATTGACAGAGTTTGAAAAATTACATGCTGAGCTACGTGATTATGAGGGTCATAATATACAAGCGTTACAGGGCAAAGCGGAGCAGTTAGAGATTTCCAGTAGAGTAATCACTTGTCAGAAAGATGCGTTTGACCCTGCCAGTTATTCTAATGTGCAGAAGGGAAGTGTCGGTTCTGATGATAAAAAATTCGATATCGCTATTGCCTCTGGTGTTTTTGAGTTGTTTTCTGACAATATGCTCCCTGCGACGGCATTGACAGGTATTTATGATAGCTTAAAAGCTGATGGTTATTTAATTTACACCAATCAGCCGTGGCACCCTGAGCAGGAGTTTATCAGTAAAACCTTAAATAATCATCGCGGTAGTAGTTGGGTGATGCGCTGTCGCTCACAAGCTGAAATGGATCAATTGGTTGAGTGCGCGGGCTTTAAAAAAGTCGCAATGCGTATCGATAAATTCGGTATTTTTACCGTGTCATTAGCGATTAAAACCGCACCAGCCAGTTATGAATCATAAGTGATAAGTAATAGATGAATAATCAATGAGTAATAACAGCATAAAGCCTTATCAGCGTGTGCAGCTTTTTTCAGGAGGTGGCTCACGTTTTGGCTATTATTTAGGGAGCTATGAGGCGTTAGTGGCTCACGATTTGACGCCGGATATTATCATTGGCACCTGCGGTGGTAGCTTATCAGCCTATCTAGTACAGCTCGCTTCTGACCCCAAAGACTTGCAGCAATTGATGTGTAGCCGTGAGTTGTATTATACCATTGCTGCAATCAGGCATGTGGCGCCAGATGAAGCCAGTAGACGTCTAAAAATACGCTATATGACTCATGCACTCAAACGTTGGCGCTTATCAAGACAGCTATCTAAAAGGCAAGCACAGCAACAAGCCGATAGTTACGAGCAGTTATTGGATGAATTGCAGCAATTAGCTATGTTTCGAATTGATGATGAGAGTCAATGGCTTGATAAGCTATCTGGTTTTGATGCTAGTAAAAATGACCCTGATAAAACCGATGGCGAAACCAATAAAAATACCCCAGAGATAGCTATCATTGCCAGCCGCCTTTATCAAAATCCTGCTAGCCACATTTCGCCTAACCATCCATTAAATCTGCAATTAAAGCTCCAAGAGCTGTTGTTTGCACCGCCGCGTTTGACGGCTTCTTTATCAGAACTCACTGACAAAAAAATGATATCACCTGCGCACGTATTTGCTGAGGAACGCATACATCAGCCTGTTAAAGTTCTGAGCCAGTGGGATTTTTCTGCAGCGATTCGCGCTTCGATGGCAGATATGTATTATTTACCACCAACGCATATTGAAAAGCTTGGCTGGTGTTTGGGTGGCGTGATTAACCTAACTCCTATCGAGCTGGCTTGTCAATTGGCAGAGACAGTATTTGCAGAGACTAAGGCAGGTTATGATTCATGGCTCGCTGCTCCCGCTATCCAGCGCGTTTTTGGTTTTGACCCTAATCAGCGTTTGGCACAGGTACATGGCTTTTTACCAAATACTGAGTCATATCAAGATAATTTTGAACATAGTAGTCAACTGCATTGGTTACCATTTGCTGATAACGGCGAGCAATTAGCCGGTCAGCACGTGCAAAAGCGCTTTAATTTGAAGCAAATGACAATAGAGCTGATGCACAGTGATTATGATGGTTTTGTGCAGCAAATGCAGGCGCAATGGCAGTATGGCTATCAGCGTACGGCTGACTACATAAAGCAGCAAGGTCTATGACTAAAAACACAATACATTTTGAATGTGATAATAGCCAAAACTCCAATTATCAAAATATAGCACCGCACATTATTATTGTTGGCGGCACTAGTGGTCTTGGCTTGGCATTGGCACTCCATCATCAGCAGCTTGGCTGGCAAGTGAGTGTTGTCGGTCACAGAGTAGCGAAGATAAGCCATATTAACAGTCAGTATCCTAATATCGTGACTTATAATTGCGATTTAACGGATAGTGTTCAAACACAAAAACTATTAGATAGTCTGACAGGTATTTGCTTTCAAAGGCTGATTTATAGTGCCGGTGGTTATACTAACGAGCGTGTGCATCAGCTAAATCAAGCAGACAGCGATAAAATGCTGGCGATAAACTTACAAGCATTTGAGCAGGTTTTTAGGTGGGCAAGTGAGCAGTTAAAGCATCAAAGCAGTCTTCAAAATCAGTCATTCAGTTTTGCTAAAAGTGGTAAACTAAGCCTCATCTGTATTGCTTCTATCGCAGGCATCATGGATTACCCTTATGCCAGTCTTTATGCCAAAAGCAAACGCGCGATGATTGCGGCTGCCAGCGCTTATCGACTTGCGCTTGCGCCTTATCATATCCAAGTGAATTGTATTGCCTCAGGCTATATTGATACCCAAGCGTTGCGTGATTTGAATGATGGCGATGCCAGCCATAAGCCATTTATTATGAGTACGCAAACGGCAGTTGAGCATATTATGCAAGCGATTGACAATGATATTGAACTGGCGATATTTCCACGTTCCATGCGCTACATTACTCGTGCGCTAACTTATTTACCCAAGCCTTTACTGAATTGGATATTACGTAGCAAGTTGGATAAAAAGAAATAGTTTTTTGCTATCAATATACAGGAAGGCAAAATAAAAAAGATACAGCGAGGCTGGGATAAATTTTTTGTAGCCTCTGTCGACGCAGGCACAGCAAGCAAGAAAAATTTGTACCAGTCACGCAGCATAGTGTCGTATATCCATTTTATTAAGTATCGACTATAGCTTTGTTAAATTTAACCAAGTAGCCAATAAAATAGAGTAAATAACGGCACGCCAATCAGTAAACTGTCTATTCTATCCAATACGCCACCGTGCCCAGCAAGCAATGTCCCCGTATCTTTTACCCCATGCTGGCGTTTAAAAGCGGATTCTAATAAATCCCCAGCGATACCGCTTACTGCCAAACCATAAGCGGCAAGCAAACATACCCACCAACTAAAGGGCGTTAGCCAAATACCGAGTAACGACGCCAATAGAGCCGCGAAAATGCTGCCAAAAATAGCACCTTCAATGCTTTTGTTCGGGCTAATATTCGGCGCCAGACCGCGCTTAAATAATTTGCCTCCCAGTAATCGCCCACATAAATACTGCGCAATATCGTTAAACTGGCTGGCAAATAACACGAATAGTAAAACGCCATATTGCTCACGCTGCCAGGTTAATTGTTGTAGCGCAACAAGGCTAATAATTAATAAAATAAAGATAAAACTAAAGAACAGGTCTAATAAGTTTAGACGAGCATAGGAATTGGTTGACTGTAAATTTTTCTCATCAGTTATAGATGTTGATTGCAAGCCGCGCGCTTGCAGTTTGCGAATAAACCGTGATTTGCTGTCTATACACCATAAACGTTTGATCTCATAGCTGCCGCGCAGACCGATTAATATAAAAAACGTAATGAGTAGCCATTGATAAGGGTAAGATGGCGATTGCGGCTGAAGTTGAACGTATTGAGAGTATTGAGTATTATTGGTTATTTTAGCAATCATATAGCAGACGCAGAGCGCGGCTAACATCAGCCACCAAGAGCGGGCAATCAGATAAATGGTTGGCAGGCGCTTACGAAAATGCGGTATCGCCAGTATACCCCACGTCAAACTGACTACCATCATAAGACCAATAACAAATAGCGTATCAGTAGCCATATATTCAACACTTTGAAAAGATAGAAACGGTAATGAACCGCGTTTGAAATGGCTAGAACAATAGTTGAAAGTCGTTATTAGATATTAGCAACTGCTTGTGCTGCTCTAGCCTCTGTGTGCTTGATTATAGGCTGAACCAAACAAGTAATGCTATCTTCTTGCCCATTTGTTAGTGGCTCAATGATGCTGGTCTTAGGCGATACCGCTAAATTTGGATAATCCTTGCGATAATGCCCACCGCGACTTTCAAGGCGTTGATAAGCAGACTGAACGATTAAAGTCGCTAATTGTAGTTGCCGCGCTAACTGAAAGTTGGCTAACTGATTCGAGCTCGTAGAACTGTTCTTATTATTTATATCGGGTTGTTTGGCTTTATAGCTGGTTATCTGTTGTTGCCATTGCTCAATTTTTATCAGTGCTTGTTCTAACTGCTCAGCACTGCGACTGATACCCATATTATTGGTCATTAATACTTTGAGCTGGGTGGTTATTTCAATAAGCTCATTATCAGTGTTCGACTCATTCTTTAGTGGGTTATTCTTACAAGCAGAAAATAAAAGCAGAGTAGCGGCAGATAATGTAACGGGCTGGATTTCTTTCAGTATGGGCGGTGTCCATATATCAGTAGCTGGCTTCTCTACATTCTTATCATAGGAAGTTGTCACTAAACTTTCCATTGCTGTTAAATAGCGAGGTAATTCAGCGGCGATATTACGCCCAATCACAACGCACTCTAACAATGAATTACTTGCCAAGCGATTGGCACCATGCAAACCAGTGTAAGCAACTTCACCAGCGGCATAAAGCCCTGCCACATCGGTTACACCATTGGCATCAGTAACCACGCCACCGCAACTATAGTGAGCGGTCGGGGCAACAGGGATAGGCTCCCTAGTCATATCAATACCGAGGCTGAATAATGTTTGATAAATTTGTGGAAAATGTTGCTGTAAAAATTCTGCAGGCAAGCGACTGACATCAAGATTTACGTAGCCAAGTCCATTATTATTAATCTGCTCAGCAATTGCGCGAGCAACGATATCTCGCGGTGCAAGTTCAGCACGCGTATCAACATCTAGCATAAAGCGTTTGCCAGTTTTTGGACAATATAGTCTACCGCCTTCACCGCGCAAGGCTTCAGATATCAAAAAACTACTATCGCCTAGTGCTAGACCGGTTGGATGAAACTGGATAAATTCTAAATTTGCTAAGCGGCAACCTGCTTGCCATGCCATCATAACGCCATCACCGACACAAACATTGGGCGCGCTGGCTCGCTTAAACAACTGTCCTAAACCGCCACTGGCTAGTACGACGGCGCGACTATGAAAGGTGATTTGACGTTGGTTGTTATGATCAAATACTTGAGCACCTTGGCATTGGTTGTTATTATTGCCTTTCAAAAGGCTTAAAGCTTCATGATAGGGCAATATAGTGATGTTAGACGTGGCTTGCGCTTTTATAGTCAAAGCTTCCATCACGTGCCGACCGGTTGCATCATCCGCATGGGCAACACGTCTACAGCCATGACCGCCTTCTTTGGTTAAATGTAAATCGTCAGTTTTTAGGTCGGCTGAAGATTTTGCATTATTCTCTTGCGGAATCTGAGTAAAAGGTACGCCTTGTTCGCATAGCCATTGGACCGCTTGTTGTCCAGCGCTTAGAATATTTGCCGTATTATCCGCTGCACATAATCCTGCGCCAGCGATCAGCGTATCGGCGATATGATCGGCAACTGAGTCGTTTTTATCCAAGCTTGCGGCGATACCACCTTGTGCAAAATGGCTTGAGCAGACCTCAAGCGCTGATTTACTTAATACGGTAATGCTTAGCGATGCTGGCAAGGCAAGGGCAGTACTTAAACCAGCAAGCCCAGCACCAATAATAAGCACGTCTGTTTGTTGGATATCATCAGCAGTATTAATTGTCATATCAGCTTTGAGTGCCTTACTCATATTAGGCAGCCCCGACATTTGCAAATAGCGCACGGTCTTTAACGATATCACCGCTCGCCGCCACTCGTTGCTTTTGCGATTCAGCAAAATCAAGCATACGTTGTAATGGTTTTCTAGCTGCCGCTGCCAGCTCATGCGTCATGGTTACTTCGCCAGTATTATTGGTCAAACACTGTTCAATACCTTGTAAGCCATTCATCGCCATCCATGGACAAAAAGCACAGCTCTTACAGCTGGCACTTTCACCCGCAGTAGGTGCGGCCAAAAAGCGTTTGGTTGGCGAGCGCTTTTGCATCTCGTGTAAGATACCCAAATCGGTGGCGACAATAAAGGTATCGGCTTCCATCTCATAGGTTGATTGCAACAGCTTACTGGTTGAGCCGACCACGTCGGCAAGTGCAACGACACTGTCAGGGGATTCTGGATGTACCAAGACTTTCGCTGTTGGATATTCAGCTTTTAATTGTTCAAGCTCAGTGGCTTTAAATTCGTTATGTACCATGCATGAGCCTTGCCAAAGCAGCATATCTGCGCCAGTCTCACGTGCAATGTATTTACCTAAATGCCGATCAGGACCCCAGATGATAGGCTCGCCTTGGGCATGCAAATGACGCACGATATCGATACCGACTGAGGAGGTAACTACCCAATCAGCACGTGCTTTCACCGCAGCGCTAGTATTGGCATAAACCACCACGGTACGCTCAGGATGCGCATCGCAAAAGGCAGAAAACTCATCAGCAGGGCAACCCAAATCAAGCGAGCACTCAGCTTCCAAATCTGGCATCAGAACGGTTTTTTCCATACTCAGGATTTTTGCGGATTCACCCATAAAACGCACACCAGCGACTACTAACGTCTGTGCACTATGCGCTTGCCCAAAGCGTGCCATCTCTAACGAATCACCTACGCAGCCACCTGTTGCTAATGCCAAGTCTTGAATAAAAGGATCGACATAATAATGCGCGACCAGCACGGCGTTATTCTCCTTTAATAATTGCTTGATATTTTCTTCGACTTTGAGTCGCTCACTACGCGGTAAATCAGCTGGCATCTTAGCTTTGGCATATTCGATATTCATGTGAGTTGCAATGCGATTATCATTGCTCATAATGGGTGCGTCATACGGATAAGTTTTCATAATGGCAAACCTTTAATGCAATAACGACAAGTCATATGCCGCTAGAAATAAGACAATTAAATACAGCTAGAAATAGACTGTTTTTATTATGCTCATTTTGAGCATAAATACAAGGTTTTTTTATTATTGGTTTTAAAAACGATACTAATTTATCTTAAAAAAGAAACATGGCTATACACAATCTCCCTCATTTGTTTTCATATTTATCTTTTTCAAACTCTTATATTTATGACGGCAGGCTATGATAGTTTTAGATTCACGTTATACTAAGCCGTACTACAAATATCAGGTTTTGTAGCTTTCACACGCATTTTAAAAATAAAGGATAACCCCCAAAGCCATGACGTTGTCTTATTCACACGCGCATCAGCAAGGTAGCGGCACGACCGAAGTTGTCGCAGTGCTTGTCGCCATTACGGAGCACACGGCACGCGTTTTAACCGTTGATCAAGGCAAGCTATTGCCTAATGGACCACTGATGCCATTGCATCGCTCACTGCAAGCGGGTGTACGTCAATGGGTTGAGGAGCAAACGCAGCAGCCGCTCGGTTATTTGGAACAGCTCTATACCTTTGTCGATACCAATAGACGCAATGTCGACGGTCATGCGCTTGTCTATGTCAGTTATCTAGGGTTGGTGCAAGAAACGCAAACACAGCAGCTGCAAAGCCAAGCGTTATGGCGCGATTGGTACGATTATTTCCCGTGGGAAAATCATTTAGATGGTATGCCAAGTATGATTATGGATCATATTGTGCCTGCGTTATTGTACTGGGCAGACAATGCAAAAGAGTCGGTCGTCCGGCAGCGCCGTCGTCAGCGTATTGGTCTATGTTGGGGCGTCAGTGAAGCATTTTTAGTTGGCGATATATTGACAGATAATCCTAACGATGATCGGTTAAATGACGATAAAGCGTCTGAGAGTAGAGAATGGGTCGCGGAGCATGTGCTATTACGCTATGAAATGCTTTATGAAGCGGGTCTTATTGCAGAAGCACCGACTTATCCGCCAAGCTATCTATTAAGTTCACCGTCCAACGCCCAATCAAATAATACATTTAAATTACCTGATAACTGGTCACAGCTCATAGGTACGCCTATGTACTATGACCATCGCCGCGTGATTGCCACAGCTATCTCAAGACTACGCGCAAAAATTGAATATCGACCACTTATTTTTGGTCTAATGCCAGATGTATTTACCTTATCGCAATTACAGCAAAGTGTTGAAGCGCTATCAGGAATGCGACTACATAAGCAAAATTTTCGTCGCCTGCTGGATTCGCAAAATCTTGTGATGGAAACAGGGCAGAGTAGTAGCGCTCAGCGTGGTCGCCCTGCCAAACTCTATCGCTTTCGCCATGATATTGAGCTGCAAAGCTTACTGATGGACAGTAAACTGCCTAAACGTAAATAGCTACGCAATCTCTTTGATATCGTCGATTCAATTTAAAAACCATACAGTGCTAGTGCTATGAGTTTTTTGTAGCCTCTGTTACGCAGGCAGCAGCAAGCAAGAAAAATTGATAGCACTAGCACGTTGCTATGAATGACTCTTTTTTATTAAACCTAATTATAGTTAAGCCCTATAAAGCTTATTAAATCCATAAATTTATGGACTTTTCTTGCGAGCCTATAAACTTTGCGTTATATTTATGCTCATTTTGAGTTTAAATAACCAAGATTTATCATAATATACGCATATATTAGTTAAAGACACGCAAAATAAGGGTTAAAAATGACAGCTAAACAAGAGCCAGCATTGGCTGAAGTATTACTGAAACACTTGGTTGAGGCCGCATTAACCGAAGATTTAGGTAGACGCGGCGATGTCACGTCACAAGCAACCATTCCAGCCGATATGCAAGCGCAATTACAGATTAAAGCACGACAAGCAGGCGTGATATGCGGCATGGATTTAGCGCGCTTATCTTTTGCCTTGATTGATACGCAGATAGAATTTATTGCTCAAGTCAATGACGGTGACACGGTTGATGCTGGCGCGGTGTTGGCGATTGTCCGTGGTAATGCGCGAAATTTGCTGACCGCCGAGCGTACGGCACTTAACTTTATGACCCATCTGAGTGGCATTGCGACAGATACTAAAAAGATAGTCGATAGCGTGGCAGAATATCCTGCCCAAATTACCTGTACGCGTAAAACCATTCCGGGCTTGCGTATCGTACAAAAATACGCCGTACGCTGCGGCGGCGGACGCAATCATCGCTTAGGGTTAGATGACGCGATTTTAATCAAAGACAATCATATTGCCATTGCTGGTGACATCAAAACAGCTATTGAGCAAGCGCAAAACTTTGCTGGTCATCTGATCCCGATTGAAGTTGAAGTGGATACATTAGAGCAGCTAGAGCAAGCACTTGATGCTGGCGTGAGTTTGGTACTTTTGGATAATATGTCGCCTGAGATATTGTCGAAGGCAGTCGTGATGTGTAAAGGTCGTGCTAAAACCGAAGCATCAGGCGGTATCACCCCTGAAACGGTACAAGCGGTAGCAAAAACAGGCGTTGATTTTATTGCAATGGGTTATTTAACCCATAGCACCACTGCACTAGATATTGGACTTGATTTTAGCGCCTAAAGTTGATTCTTGTTTTCATAGTTCAAGCTCTATGATTTAAGTTTTATGGTTAAATAACGGTTAAGCAGTAAATTGAAACGATAGATTGGTATTGAGTTTATATTGATTTGGTTAGGCGCGAGAACCTATGAAAAGTTTTGACAAACTAATGATTTAATTAGCTTATCTGCCTATGATACAATGCCGTTGCTAACCGCCTATTAGGTCATCGCTGCACTCGCGCGATGGCCTTATCTTTTTGCCCGATTTGACCAATAGACAAGCGAGCACTCAGTGAATACTGAAATTATCAAAATAATCTTAGCCTTTATGGTACTGATTAATCCCTTTGGCGCATTGACGTTATTTTTGGATTCGACGCGCGGTTACTCGATGAACAATCGACGTAAAGTCGCGCGCGTTGCTTGTCTAACGATTTTTATTACCATCAGTTTTTTCACGCTAGCAGGTGAGACGTTACTAAAAGTCTTGGGTATCTCGATTGGCTCATTTCAGTTAGCAGGTGGCATATTGGTGTTTTTGATTGCCCTTAATATGATGAATGGTGATGGCAATCCGGTTAAACCTGATCAAGAAAACTTCGATGTCGATCATCTGCAAGGTGCGCCACCAACAATGGCAGCAGCGGTAGTGCCTATTGCTATTCCAATGATGATTGGACCTGGTGGTATTTCAACCGTTATTATTTATTCGTCACAAGTCTCTGGTATTTTGCAGGTCTCTGCGATATTGATTGCTGGATTGTTTATCAGTTTATTTTGTTATTTGGCATTGATGGCGGCAGGTCGTATCAGTCGTTTATTGGGTGATACGGGGCTGAATATTATGAGCCGAATCATGGGTATGCTACTGGCGGCAGTTTCTATTGAAATTATCGTTAACGGGCTACGTACTTTATTTCCTGACTTAATGTAATTATTTTACTTTTCTCATCCCTTATTTGTCTTTCATTTCTCGTATTCAGCTATTTTTCTTTATATTAAATCACTTCTTCTTATACGTTATTTTCATTGTTTAGGCTGTGTAGAAAAATACAGTCTAAATAATGAAAATTCAACACGCCTTAAAAAACACCTCAAAAACCATCAATCAAGATAAGCCAATAATCGTTAAACATCATTAAATTAGAACGAGATGAAAGGCTGCTTAACGCCCGTGTTTTAGCGCTTAGTCATGGCATTAATAATTTCGATTAATCACCAAAAGTCTGCTTCTAAACGTCATTCATGAAAATATGTTATGATAGTGTTACGACAATATTACAGGAGTTCGTTTTGAGTAAGAAAAGAATAGCGATTTTAGGTGCAGGTCCAAGTGGTTTGGCACAGTTACGTGCTTTTGAAGCGGCTCGATTGGCCGGGGTAAAGGATTTACCTGAAATAATTTGCTACGAAAAGCAAAATGCCATTGGTGGCATGTGGAATTACAGTTGGCGTACCGGTTTAGATAGAAACGGTGAACCCGTTCATGGCAGTATGTACCGTTATTTATGGTCAAATGGACCTAAAGAATGTTTAGAGTTTGCTGATTATTCGTTTGATGAGCACTTTGGCGAAGCCATTCCATCATATCCGCCTCGTGAGGTTTTAAAAGACTACATCATGGGTCGCATCGATAAACAAGACATCCAAAAATACATCCGCTTTGAGTGCCCAGTGCGTTGGGTATCATTTGATGATGACACGCAAAAATTTACCGTCACGGTCATGAACCATAAAACGGATGAGCAAGAAGTTGAAGAGTTTGATTATGTTGTGGTGGCGACTGGTCATTTCTCAACGCCAAATATGCCATACTTTCAAGGCTTAGAAGAATTCCCAGGTCGTATCCTGCACGCTCATGACTTCCGTGATGCGCTAGAATTTAAAGGTGAGGACATTCTGCTTATCGGTAGTAGCTATTCTGCCGAAGATATCGGTACGCAATGTTATAAATATGGCACTAAATCAGTCACTATTAGTTATCGCTCACAAGCGCTCGGCTATGAATGGCCAGAAGGTATTAAAGAAGTTCCGATAGTGACGCACTTTGAAGACGATGTGGCGCATTTTGCCGACGGTACTAGCCAAAAATTTGACGCCATTATTATGTGTACGGGCTATTTGTTCCACTTCCCATTTATGCCTGATGAACTGCGTTTGCAGACGCATAACTGCTTATACCCCGCCAACCTGTACAAAGGTATCTTTTGGCAGCCTAATCCAAAGTTGATTTACTTAGGTATGCAAGATCAGTATTTCACCTTTAATATGTTTGATGCCCAAGCTTGGTATGCACGCGATGTCATCATGGGCGATATCGAATTGCCTGACGTAGTAACCCGTGAAACAGATGAGCAACAATGGTTAGCAACTTATGCTAAGTGCGTCACCGTCAGTGATTCGATTGATTTTCAAGCAAGCTATATCCGTGATTTAACCAATGCCACTGATTACCCAGAGTTTGCGGTTGAAAAGCAAGGCGAAATCTTAAAGGAATGGCAAAAGGATAAAGCCGAAGATATCATGACCTTTAGAGAAAAGGCTTATCGTTCTACGTTGACTGGTACGCTATCACCTGAGTTGCCAGAGCCTTGGTTAGATATTCTGGATGATTCGTTAGAGCACTTTTTGAACTTAACCTTTGTTAAGCCTAAAAAACGTAAAAAGGCGTCATAGCTTATACAATCTGTTAATAATAAAAGAGATACGTTAATAGCAACGTGCTACTGATACTAATTTTTCTTGCTTGTTGTTCGCAAGCGTGACAGAGGCTGCAAAAAATCAGTATCAGTAGCACGGCATCGTTTTTAAGTAGGATTGACTTAAGCATAAATAATTTTAGAAACCAAATACATTTAATAGATGTGTTTGGTTTTTTAATATCTACGCTTATCATTAATTTCCGTTTGAAAAATTTTAACTTTGGTATAAATGCCAAGCCAAATACAACATCAGTATGCCTACCAAAGCATCAAGGATATTCCATGCTTTTGGTTTGGCAAATAAAGGTTTGAGTAACCTTGCACCGTAACCCAGTGCAAAAAAGAAAAAGAACGAGGCACTGACTGCACCCATCGCAAATGTAAGCTTACTACTGGCACCGGTTGAAACCATGCCGACGAGTACCAATGTATCTAAATAGACATGTGGATTTAGCCACGTAAAACCAAAGCATAATAACAGCGCTTTTTTTAAGCTAGTCACGACTTGTCCATCGACGGTAAGCGCATGTGATAAGCGCACGCTGGCATATAAGCTCTGCAATCCATAGCCTAATAAAAATATGACGCCAGCAAACTTTGCGATATTGACGACTTGCGGATAGCGCGCCGTTACTGCGCCGAAACCACCAACGCCAGCCGATATTAAAAGCGCATCACTCACGGCACAAAACAGACAAACAAAAAATATGTGCTCGCGTTTTAGCCCTTGTTTGAGGACAAATGCGTTTTGTGAACCAA
>NZ_NEXU01000081.1:0-50988 GCF_002224105.1 Psychrobacter sp. DAB_AL32B
AAAAAATATGTGCTCGCGTTTTAGCCCTTGTTTGAGGACAAATGCGTTTTGTGAACCAATGGCGATAATCAGTGATAAGCCAAGCAAAAAACCAGAACTATAATCGGTGATATTCATGACAGTCGACTTAACCTTTAAAAACCAAAACGGTGACGTTTGCTTACTGGCAGCGCCGGAAAAAGCTGTTAAGATAAGGGATTAATTGTTCAAATGCAATATTCCGAATGCAATATACAGTAAGATGCAACCAATCGTAAATAGGCGAGGAGCAGGGTAGGTCATGGTCATAAGTTTGACAAGAATGCTACAGTCGTTTGGGCAAGCACAAGATGACCTGCCAACCGTCGCTGCCAAAAAGGCTCAGCAAGCGGCTGCTAATAATGAAAGCGATGCTGCTGACAAGCATGCCAATGCTGCAACGCTTAAAACTTCACTGCCTATTGCTTCACCACTTACCGAGCCGCAGCGTACCGAACGTATTTGTAATGCCTTAGCACAAGTGAATGATATTCGGACGCCGACACCATTGACCGATCGCTATTTATCCAATTGTGCTAAGATGCGACCGACCAATAGACCTCCTTTTGATCCAGATACCTTATGGTATCTCAAACATGGACGCTGTCCGATTATGACTGAGCTTGTTGATGTGATCGATGAAGCCACCCTAAACGCCATGCCTATTGAGGCGGTCGCGATACTAGATCGAATAAATGGCAAGTTAAAACGTTACCGTGAATGGAGTAGCGAGCTCAATGAGCAACAACAGCAGCAGCATAATGAGCGACAATTTGTCATCGATAAACTCGTGTCCGAAAGCATTCCTGAAGTATTGCATCATTACGAGCAGCTGCAACGTTTCAGTCCGCATCGTACAAAAAATAATGTGGTACAGGGTAAAATGACGGCAGGCGATATGTTGACCGATTTATTTTTAGAGATCGATTACGAGCTTGATGAGTTATTGGATGAATTGCATCAAACCGTGATGAATCGTCTTGCTTCAACCCATCGTTATGTCAAAAGCCGTACGCAAAACTAACTGCTGACTACTTTAAATTGGCATTATTATATTAAGCTAGGTTAGCTTCATGACACACAATCGACTCAATGCATAACAATATAGGGCTTTAATAGGGCCTTATTTTTTTGTTTAATAATAAGAGCTAAAATACAGTAGTAGTATTTAAAATAATAATAAGTTCTCAATCAATTTTGCCAGATAATAAGGATTATCTAATGACCCAAATAACTGCGATGTTAGTAATGTTTGTTTTATATGGGGTGTTACCAGCCGCTGGGTTATATCTAGGGTATCGTGGTATAAAAAAAGTGACTGCGCCCAAAATGCTCGAATATAAAGCGATGCCGCAATTGGGTTATATTCCTGAAAAGAGCCTACCAGAGGAAGTCAAAACAGCACTTACCCAAATAAATGAAAAAGGTGAGAAGCTGCGTGTCATTTATGGTGATAGTAATAATGATGGCAAGATAGATGATAAAGATACCGTTAATGAAACCTATATCATGATTCAAAACTTGATGGATAGACATGTGCCGCAAGCAATAGCGGATTATCGTCGTTTACATGACTTAGATGGCGCACTGGCTGATAACACTAAAATCAAGCACTCTGATGTCACTGGTAAAGAGGCGCTGCTAGATGTGCTTATGACGATTAATACGCAGTTTGATGACCTGCTTAATGCCTCATATCATCAAGATGGACAAAAGCTCCTAGCCACCAATAGATATTTACAGCAGCGTTTTGAGAATCCGACAAACAAGGCCGATATACAGCAGCTTGATAGTAACGCTACTGAGATCAATGCTATTAAAAACAATGCTATTGAAAGCCCAAATGGCGAACGCGCTAATACTGAAGATATTAAGCTTTAGATGGCGCACTATAATCAATCCACTATAAAATAAACACAGTGCTACTGGTATAAATTTTGCGCAGCCTCTGTCTGCATAGGCACAGCAAGCAAGGAAAAGTTATACCAGTAGCGCGTTATAATATTTGTACTTATTTTATTTGGGACTGACTATATAAGTACTAAATCATGAGTTGAACGATTGAATGAATGATAAAAAGTGAGCTAGTATGAGTATATTAATAGGCGTTGGTGTCGTAACGACAGTGACCGTCTTTTATTTGGGTAGAAAAGGTTGGCACGCTCTGCATAAAGCGGTCGGTATTACGCCCGGCGTACTTATTTATCAGGATGCTAGTGCACCACTATCGCTATCAAGTATAAGCTGGCAACAGTTAAATCTTAATAAAAAATATCTTAAATCCTTAGCAGACGAACAGCTCCACCAATTACAGCGTATTGATGAAAAAGTAAGTCAATATGAAGCCTATCAAAAAGAGCTGCAAGCACAGAAAGTGACACCTGCAATCAGCGAACAGCAGTTTGTATTGCATAAAATGCTGCAAACACGGCTTCCTGAAATGCTCGCCAGTTATTATCATCTGACGACTATTAATTCAACGGTTAAAAGTGTTAATAATAAATCACGAGCTGAAGCTGGCAAATTGTTGCAAGAAGCATTAGATAATATCGAACAGCGCTTAGATAGCTTATTAGAGCAAATGCAGAAACAGCAATTACAGGATTTACGAGTCATGAAAAACTATATCGATAGTCATAATAGCTAAGTTTTGAGCTAGTAAGAATCGGCTATTAAAAAACATATATAAAAAAGCTGCCAATGATGATTTATCATTGGCAGCTTTTTTATGTCTTACTCTAAATCTATAAAAGACTTAAAATAAATTTAGATTAACGCTTGTCGTTGCGGTCACGAGTATTACGTGTGCCGCGACTAGCAGGGCTACCGCTACTTTTCGGTTTCGCACTACCACTACTATTACGACTATCGCTACGAGTGTCAGTACGGCGTGCTTTAAGCGGCTTGCTTTTAATACGCTCTTGCTTCTCTTTAGCGGCGCCATGAAGACCAGTACCATAACGTGGACGTAAACTTACTAGGTCTGTTAACGTATTAATGTCTTTTCTGTCTAGCTCTAAGAAGCGACCCGTCCGTAGCTCTTTTGGTAACGCAATATTACCATAGCTCGTACGTAATAGACGGCTAACTTTAAGGCCTTGGGATTCAAATAGACGGCGTACTTCACGGTTACGACCTTCTTTAAGCTTAACATGATGCCATTTGTTGACGCCTTCACCGCCGCCTTCTTTGATGTCTTCGAACTTGGCTAAGCCATCTTCTAGCATGACGCCTGTTGTCATCGCCCGTGCCATATCTGGGGTAACATCGCCCAATACGCGTACGGCATATTCACGAGTCACTTCACTAGATGGATGCATCAAGCGATGCGCCATCTCGCCATCATTGGTAAATAATAGTAGCCCAGTTGAGTTGATATCTAAGCGACCTACCATTACCCAGCGGTCATGAGTCAGTTTTGGCAAACGCTCAAAAACCGTTGGACGACCTTCTGGATCATTAGCAGAGCACACTTCGCCTTCAGGCTTATAATAAGCCAAAACGCGGCGACGTTTCTCATTTTCAGAAGTATATTTGATCTGACGACCATCAACACGGATCTCATCACCTTGCTCAACGCGGTCACCGATAGTTGCTGGGCCATTATTAACTGTTACGCGACCTGCTTTAATGACTTCTTCCATCTGACGACGTGAACCAAGTCCCATACGGGCGAGTGCTTTTTGCAGTTTTTCATCTTTCATAACGATTTCCTTGAATCGGTGGGTTTACATTTCTCAATGTATAAATTTTGACTGGCTATTATACGCTATTTATTAGCGTTACAGAGATTATATTTAGGTCTCTCTCTGCTTTTATACACAAATAAAGTAAATAGTTTTAATATTATTTGTTGGTTAAAATCGATTGGTGAAATCATAAAGATAACAATATTTATTAATTAACGGGCTTAATAAACATGCAATTATATTTGTTAAATATACCAATAATTACATATAATTCACTGTCAAATCAAGTTCGTTTTCTATCAAAAATACATGATTATGGTTCAAAATTTAACCACCTATGTTATTATGGCTTTGTTTTTTGTGTGTCATGTAACGCTTTGGTATGACTGTCTATTTTTCAATTGCTAGACACTACTTATATCTATGACTTATAAAGGTTTTTTTATGTTTTTCAATTCATCAAAGTTATTAAGTATAACGTGTCTACTAGTGCTTAGTCTGGTTTCAGGCTGTGCTAGCATTAATTCAGGGCTACAAGCAGGCGAGTTGCCGCCAAGTGGCGCCTACATCGCTGAAAATGGCCTACATTTTAATGTACAACCGTTAAGCCTAGCTACTTTACCGCCAAAACAAGCCGTTATTCCTAGTAGTGACTTAGCACGATTAATAAAAACATCCGGACGAGTAGACTACCGTATTGCTGAAGGAGATATTCTGGGTATTACCCTTGTCGGTTATCCAGAGATTGCGCCTCCTTTAACCAATAGTAGTAATACTGCCAATCCTTATGCAATAGGTTTCCCTATTGATCAGCAAGGTTTTGTACAGTTTCCGCTAATTGGACGTATTAAAGCCAGTGGTCTGAGCGTGCCACAGTTTACCGCAAACCTGCAAAGTCAATTGCAACGCTATCTTAAATATTCAGACCCACAGGTTAAAATCGTTAACTATCGTGGTAATAAATTCTTTATTGATGGTGAAGTGAAGCAGCCTGGCGAATTTGCAATTTCTGATACTCCAGTTTCGCTATATAGCGCGATTTCTATGGCTGGCGGTGCAACACCTACTGGTGACTCAAATAATGTGGTACTGAACCGCAAAGGGACAAGCTACAATATTGGACTACAGTCGCTACGTCAAATGGGTGCTTCCGCCAATCAAATCTATCTTCAAGATGGCGATTCTATTCATGTCAATAGCCAAGATCGTAATAAAGTATATGTCCTAGGAGAATTTGGACAAGTAGAGCCTGTAGCTATTAAAGAGCAAGGTATCAGTTTGGCGCAGGTTTTAGGTGAGTCTAAAGGACTTAACTCTAGTACCGCCAATGCAGCCAAGATATATGTCGTCCGTGATAATCTTAGTACAAGGGATACGGATATTTATTATGTTGATATGCAGACTATCACCAGTTTTGCGCTTGCCAATCGTTTTGAGATGCGTGCCAATGACATCGTCTACGTTGATCCTACTGGTTTAACGCGCTGGAACCGTGTCATTAGTGCAATACTACCTTCAACTTCTGCAATTAGTCTCCTTTCAGGCTTATAGATAACAGGTAATAGTCATTATGGCATTTGATAATATTTTAGTGGTTTGTGTCGGTAATATTTGTCGTAGTCCGATGGCAGAAGCACTATTAAAGCAGCGTTTCCCTAATAAAATCATTGATTCTGCCGGTGTTGGAGCTTTAGTTGGCCATCCTGCCGATCCAGCAGCGCTAGAAATCATGTCAAAACAGCAGATTGATATTACCCATCATGTTGCTAAGCAAATTGATGAAGGATTGGCCAAAAAGGCTGAGATTATTTTCACCATGTCAGACGGCCAAACCAAATGGATTGAAGAGCGCTGGCCTTTTTGCCGTGGTAAAACTTTTAAGCTTGGTCATTGGACGAATAAAGATATTGCTGATCCTTACAAGCATGAGATAAGTGCGTTTGAAACCGCATATCAAGATATTATTGAAGGTTTAGCGCAATGGGCTGATAAAATTAGCTAAGCTATTGTTGTTAATTATCTACTATCATTAAAATACTAAACGATTACCTTAAGTGATGAACCTACCGTTATGAATACAGATTCAAAGAATATATCAAACTCTGCTTCTAAAGAAGACAATGACGAAATCGATTTAATGGCGTTAGTTTTTGCGATTTTACGTGGCTGGAAAGTCATCGTCTTTTTTGCTGTATTGGGTTTGATAATAGGGATTTTATATAGTAGGTACGTCAACCCGACTTTTAAAGCAGATGCGCTTATTCAGATAGAGGAAAATTCTAAAGGTATCTCAGCGCTTGGTAGTGATATTTCGGAACTTATTGGATCGGAAGTCAGTAAGGCTCAGACAGAGGCAGAATTGATAAGGTCGCGTATGATCTTAGAGCCAGTCGTCAATTTATTACATCTACGGATTCGCCTGTCTGATCCTAATATTGGTGCTTTAGATAGAATAAAAAGTAATAGTACTAATACTCAGATAAATAAGCCTGAAGGGGTGTCTCTTAAAACTGAAGATGGTGAAGTAGCGATTAGCCAATTTAATGTCTCACAAGAGTATTTAAACCAATCATTTACCTTAACGCGCTCTGCGACAGGGTTTGTATTAAGTAATGGTTTCGACGACTTTAAAGGTCAGATTGGCAAAGCACATCAGTTTAGAGGCACAAACGGTCAGATTCAAATTACGGTAAATGATCTGCCAGTTGATGGGTATCCTATTAATATCAGCAAGCAGTCATTAAAAGTAACGACGGATACTGTTAATAGTGTGCTATCTGTGGTGGAGAAAGGTAAGCAGACAGGCATCATTGAATTATCTATGACAGGTGCTAATCAGCAGCAGACCAGCTTAATTCTAAAACAAATCATTTTATCTTATGTCGATCAAAATCAGTCGCGCGGTTCTGAAGAGACGACCAAGACGATTAGCTTTATGGAAACACAAATTCCAACGTTAAAGAAAAAGCTAGAAGATTCCGAAGCTATATTTAATAACTTTCGTAAAAAATACGGCACGATCGATGTGAGTAAAGAAGCTGAGCTACTGCTTACTGAGAACTCAAATATCGACGTACAGCTTAACGAGCTCAAGCTTAAAAAAGCGGATCTAACTACTTATTATACAGAAGAGCACCCACTAGTAATCCAGATCAATGAGCAACTTGCGGTACTTAATGATAGAAAAAATGAGATAGATAATACGATTGTAGGTCTACCTGAGATACAAAGAGAGTTTTTACAACTGTCAGCTGATAGTGCGATCAACAGAGAGATCTATCTAACACTGCTTAAAAACTATGAGCAGTTGAAAATCGTTAGGGCTGGGCAAATTGGTTATGCTCGTATTATTGATATGCCTATCAATAACTTTAAAGCGATCGCACCTAAGAAAGTATTGATAATAATATTAGCTACGCTTTTAGGGGCGATGCTTGGAACTATGTTAGTCCTGCTTAAAAACATGCTTAGAAATGTGGTCAAAGACCCTGAACGTATCGAAGCTAAAACTGGTGTACCTGTTATTGCAACGATTCCACGTTCACCAATACTGACACGACTGGGTAAGAAAAAGACATCGAATAGGCTACTCGCGTATGCGGACAATAATAGTCTAAGTTATGAAGCTATTAAGAGTTTACGAACTAATCTGATGTTTGGGATGCCAAGCCAAGGGCGAGCCGGTCAGCGTGCAAAAGTTATACTGATTACAGGAGAGAGCCCTGGGGTCGGCAAGTCTTTTATCTCTTCTAACTTGACAGAGGTATTTGCGCAGTTAGATAAGAAGATTCTAATCATGGATGCTGATATGCGTTTAGGTGAGCTGCATAAAGTGTTTAATATGGATCAGCATAACGGTTTGGCCGATTATTTATCGCAAGATACGACTCACTTATCAAAAGACACTACTCAGCTATCAAAAATTGATACCGTAGAAAAATCTAGCAATCTAGCAAGTTTTATCCACTCGACGGGTATTGATAATATTGACTTTATGCCGCGAGGCGAGCATCCGCGTAACCCTGCGTCGCTATTGGCTAACGGTAGCTTTGATCATTTGATGGCAGAGTTAAATCTTCACTATGATTATATTATCATCGATTCGCCCCCTGTATTGGCAGCTTCTGATGCTATGATTTTGTCCCAGTATGCAGATAAAGTATTAATGGTAGCTCGCTATGATAAATCTATAGAAGGCCAAGTGGTTTATGCGGTCAATCAGATGAATAAAGCTAACATAAAGGTGGATGGTATTATTCTCAACGATGTACAACAAGGTATTATGAGCAAATATAGCTACCACTATAGTTATGCTTATGGTAATAATAATTAGTCGTTTTTTTAGAGCCTTTGCCTAAATTAATATCCTTTAAGTAGTTGAGTGTTATGTTCATAAAGTCAGAAACTAAAAATGCGTATCAATCACTGAATGCTAAAAGTAGTTGGTTGCAACATATAGCTGAATACTTATTGTCATTACCTCGTAGCGTTAAGCGGGCAATTTTGCTTAGTATAGACTTTGCGCTGTCATTAATTTGTTTGTTTTTAGCCTTGTCTTTACGCTATGGTCATATCGCCCATGATATTAGCCCGATGATATTGTTGGCTTATGCGGCGCTTCCAATTATAGGCTTGTATCTCATAGGCTTCTATAAAGGGGTAGCAAGAGGCTTTCTCGATACCGTCATGGGTAGTGTGGCGCAGTTATTCTTTGTCCTTATTATTGTTTATGGGGTTATTATCTACCTTAACCCTTTAGAAGATATACCGCGCTCCGTTCCGATTATATTTTTATTTTTATTTTTTATTTGGCTGTGGAATAGCAGACTGACCATCCGTGAGCTGTTGACACGTTGGCGCGGTAAGAGTCAGCAGCGCCTAAGAAATGAAAATGGTTATGATAATGTTGTTATCTATGGTGCAGGCGAGGCGGGTAAAGACTTATTAGAAGGGTTAAGGAACTCGCATAAATACAATGTGGTGGCGTATGTCGATGATGATCGACAG
Source organism: Psychrobacter sp. DAB_AL32B (assembly GCF_002224105.1). Taxonomy (NCBI): domain Bacteria; kingdom Pseudomonadati; phylum Pseudomonadota; class Gammaproteobacteria; order Moraxellales; family Moraxellaceae; genus Psychrobacter; species Psychrobacter sp. DAB_AL32B. Next base: position 8,715 of record NZ_NEXU01000081.1, read on the forward strand.
CTCATTGGTGCCTATTTATTGGGTAAAAAGATTTATCCTGCGCATGAATTAATGAGCTTAGTAGAAGATCTCGATGTCGCCCAGGTTTTTTTAGCGATTCCTTCTATCAGCCGTGCGCAAAAAAGGCAGATTATAGATAAATTATCTGGCATAGCCATTAAAATCAAAGAATTACCAAGTTTAGAAGAAATCGCTGACGAAAAGGTCACGGTCAGCAGTATGCGCAAGGTTGATATCTTGGATGTGTTAGATCGGCAAACAGTTGAGCCCGATGAAGCCCTTTTACGGCTAAATATTGAAGACAAGTGCATATTAGTTACTGGTGCTGGTGGATCTATCGGTAGCGAGCTATGCCGTCAAGTGATTAAAAATCAACCAAAATGTATCGTGCTCTATGAGCTGTCTGAGTTTGCACTCTATAGCATCCATCAAGAACTGATAGCAAAACAAGCTAGCAACCCCGCTTATAAAAACATTAAAATCATTGCCGTTATTGGTAATGTGACTAACGAATCGAACCTGCTTAGAATATTTAAACTTTATAATATACAGACTGTCTATCATGCAGCTGCCTACAAGCATGTGCCTATGGTAGAACACAACCCGTTTGAAGGTGTTATCAATAATACCAAAGGCACCTATCACTGTGCGCGAGCAGCTATCAAAGCCAATGTTGAAACCTTTGTGCTTATCTCTACAGATAAAGCTGTAAGACCGACTAATGTGATGGGCGCTTCTAAGCGTTTAGCAGAGTTAGTCTGCCAGGGTCTAAGTCAGACAGATAGCCAAACTTGCATTAGTATGGTGCGTTTTGGTAATGTCCTTGGCTCTTCAGGTTCTGTCGTGCCTGTATTTACCAAGCAAATCCAAAAAGGTCTACCTATCACTGTGACCCATCCTGATGTCACGCGCTATTTTATGACGATTCCAGAGGCGGCAAACTTGGTTATCCAAGCAGGGGCGATGGCATCAGGTGGTGAGGTGTTTGTGCTTGATATGGGCGAGCCGGTCAAGATCGTTGATTTGGCGCATCGAATGATTCATTTGAGCGGTTTTGAGATTAAAGATGCCGCGCATCCAGATGGCGATATAGAAGTTATCTTTACGGGACTCAGAGCGGGTGAAAAGCTCTACGAGGAGTTAATCATCGGTGAAGATAATGTCAAATCAACTGATCACCCTCTTATCATGCAGGCAATGGAGCATAGCTTTCCATTAGACGAGCTTGAATCGGTATTATTTGAGCTTACTGAAAAGCAGAAACAGTTTGATGTTCCTTGGCTAAAGCAGCAGTTTAAATACTTTGTAGAGGGTTATCAAGAAAGTTCTCAAGACGATCCTCAAGAAAGCTATCAAAAAAGCCGTCAAGAAGATTCTGAATCTGCATAGCGCCTAATGTATAAATCAACAATTATATTTTGAAGAATAATTAGTTAAATTAATAAAGGAATACTATGTTAGATCTCAACAATATAAAAATCGCAGTTATTGGGCTTGGCTATGTAGGTCTGCCATTGGCCGTCGAGTTTGGTAAGCATCGCTCAGTAGTCGGTTTTGATATTAATCAGAAGCGAGTGCAAGAACTAAGAGATGGTTTTGATGGTACGCTTGAAGTGGACAGTGAGGCTCTAAAGGCAGCTAATTCATTAAAATTTACCACTGAATTGAGCGAAATTGCCGATTATAACTTTTATATCGTCACAGTACCGACACCGATTGATGAAAATAACGCGCCAGACCTTACACCTTTAGAAAGTGCTTCTGAAGCGGTTGGAAAAGTGATAAAAGCTGGCGATATCGTGGTTTATGAATCGACTGTCTACCCTGGTGCGACAGAAGAAGTCTGTATTCCTATTATAGAAAAAATATCAGGGCTAACTTTTAACCAAGATTTTTATGTGGGATATAGTCCTGAACGTATCAATCCAGGCGATAAAGTAAATACCTTGACTAAAATTACTAAGATTACTTCAGGCTCAACACCAGAGGCGGCTGATTTAATCGATAGTCTTTATGCCTCTATCATCACAGCTGGCACTTATCGCGCCACGTCAATTAAAGTCGCTGAAGCTGCTAAGGTCATTGAAAATACGCAGCGCGACTTAAATATCGCTATAGTTAATGAGTTTGCTAAGATCTTTAATATCATCGGTATAGATACGCAAGCGGTATTGGATGCTGCAGGTAGCAAATGGAATTTTCTTAAATTTAAGCCCGGTTTGGTTGGTGGTCATTGTATTAGTGTAGATCCTTATTATTTAACTCATAAAGCCCAAGAAGTTGGTTACCGCCCAGAAGTTATCCTCGCTGGCAGACGTATCAACGATGGTATGGGGCAATATGTGGCCACGCAGATGGTTAAAAAACTGGCGCGTAATAAAATACATATCGATGAGGCAAAAGTATTGGTACTTGGCTTTACCTTTAAAGGCGATTGCCCTGATACCCGTAATACCAAAGTCATTGATATTGTTAAAGAGCTAAAAAGCTTTAATATTAATGTTGATGTCTATGATGATTGGGCTGATAAGCAAGAAGTATTCGAGCATTACGGGATTGAATTGATCGATGATTTACAAAAAGGCTATTACGATGGTGTCGTGGTTGCCGTTGATCATAGTGATTATAAAAAAATGGGGGTGGAAGCTATAAGAGCATTGGCTAAATCAAACCACGTGGTCTATGACGTAAAACATGTATTCCAAGAAGAAGAAACAGACATTCGCCTATAATTTATTAAGGATATAAAATGAAGAAATTTGCCCTAATAGGAGCAGCTGGTTATATTGCTCCAAGACATATGCAAGCAATTAAAGCTACAGGGAATGAGTTGGTTGCTGCTTATGATCCGAACGACTCTGTAGGAATTATGGATAGCCATTTTCCTGAAGCACATTTTTTTACTGAATTTGAAAGGTTTGATCGACATGTAGATAAGTTGCACCGTCAAATTGAGAATAAAAAAATAGATTTTATGTCAATTTGTTCCCCTAATTATTTACATGACTCACATATGCGCTTTGCTTTACGTAGTGGTGCTGATGCTATTTGCGAGAAGCCTTTGGTTTTAAACCCTTGGAATATCGATGGTTTATTAGAAATAGAAAAAGATACCGGACATAAAGTAAATACTATTCTTCAGTTAAGAGTGCATCCGGCTATAGTTGCACTTAGAGAAAAAGTAAAAAGTCAACCAAGAGATAAAAAGTACGAAGTTGATCTAACGTATATCACTTCTCGAGGTAAATGGTATTTACAATCATGGAAAGGAGATGTCAATAAATCAGGAGGAATTGCAACTAATATAGGAGTGCATTTTTTCGATATGTTGCACTTTATATTTGGGGATTTACAGCAGAATATTGTACACCATGTTTCAGAGACTAAATCATCTGGTTATTTAGAATATGAGAATGCCCGTGTTCGCTGGTTTCTGTCTATTGACGTAGAAGATGTACCAGCCGATATATTAGCTACAGGTCAGCGTACTTTTAGATCAATTACAGTAGATGGCGAAGATATAGAGTTCTCTGGTGGTTTTACTGACTTACATAATCGTAGCTATGAACAAATACTAGCAGGTCATGGTTTTGGCTTAGAAGAAAATCGTACCGCAATTAGTACGGTAGCTCATATTCGTGATGCACAGCCTATTGGTCTGAAGGGTGATTATCATCCGTTCTTGAGTAAATAAGGAGATAGGATAATGAATGATTACTACCAGCATCCTAGCGCAATAGTTGATGATGGCGCTCAAATAGGTAAAGGATCTAGAGTCTGGCACTTCGTCCATATATCTGCTGAAGCAAAAATTGGTGAAAGATGCTCTATGGGTCAGAATGTCTTTATCGGTAATAAGGTTATCATCGGTAATGATTGCAAAATACAAAATAACGTGTCTGTTTATGACAATGTTACTTTAGAAGATGGCGTTTTTTGTGGTCCAAGCATGGTCTTTACCAATGTTTATAACCCTCGCTCGTTTGTCGATAGAAAATCGGAATATATGAGTACACTGGTAAAAACAGGTGCCTCTATGGGTGCCAATTGTACGATTATATGTGGCAATACTATTGGTAAATTTGCTTTTATCGGCGCTGCCACTTTGGTGAATAAAGATGTTCCTGATTACGCGTTGATGGTTGGCGTACCCGCCAAGCAAATAGGTTGGATGAGCGAGTATGGCGAGCGTTTAGATCTACCATTAACTGGAGATGGTGATACAAGATGCATCCATACGGGTGCTAAATATACGCTTATTAATGGCACGCTTACTAAGAAGGAGGCTTAGCATGCAGTTTATTGACCTAGTCGCACAGCAAGATAGAATAAAAGATAAATTAAATGCCAATATCCAAAAGGTATTGGCTCACGGTCAATATATTTTAGGTCCTGAAGTTCATGAGCTTGAAGAAAAGCTGTCAGCATATACAGGTGCTAAATATTGCATTACTTGTGCCAATGGTACTGATGCGCTACAAATTGCCCAAATGGCATTTGGTATCGGTCCTGGAGACGAAGTTATTACGCCAGGATTTACTTATATCGCGACAGCAGAGACGGTTGCGGTATTAGGTGCCAAACCTATCTATGTGGATATCGATCCACAGACTTATAACTTAGATGTGGAACAGCTTGAGGCCGCTATTACACCGCGTACTAAGGCTATTATCGGTGTCAGTCTTTACGGGCAGTGCGCAGACTATGACGCTATCAATGCTATCGCTGCCAAATATAATATACCAGTGATTGAAGATGCAGCGCAGAGCTTTGGCGCTAGCTATAAAGATAAAAAGTCTTGTAATTTAACGACGGTCGCCTGTACCAGCTTCTTCCCTAGTAAGCCGTTAGGCTGTTATGGTGATGGCGGCGCTATCTTTACCAATGATGAAGCACTGGCCACAGTAATTCGACAAATAGCACGGCATGGTCAAGATCGTCGCTATCATCACATCAGAGTCGGTGTTAATAGTCGTTTAGATACCTTACAAGCAGCGATACTACTGCCTAAGCTTGAAATTTTAGATGATGAGATGCAAGCACGTCAGCGTGTAGCAGATACGTACAATCAGCTCTTTACTGAAGCAGGTATTACCACGATACCCTTTATAGAAGCACATAATCAGAGTGCGTGGGCGCAATATACTATTCAAGTTGACAGTCGTGATGAGATACAAGCTAAGCTAAAAGAGCAAGGTATCCCGACAGCAGTACACTATCCAATACCATTGAATAAGCAGCCTGCAGTTGCAGATACTAACGCAGTACTACCAGTAGGTGATACCGTTGCTGAGCGGGTAATGAGTTTGCCTATGCATCCCTATTTAACGCAAGTAGAGCAAGAAAATATTGTTAAGGCGCTAAGAGAATGAATAACTTAGTCTTACTGACTAGTAGCTTTCCTTATGAAGGTGGTGAACAGTTCTTAGAAAGTGAAATTCAGTATTGGGAAAATACAGGCTTCGATAACGTATATATTATTCCTTATCAAACGAAGGGAATTTGTCGTCCTTATCCAAAAAATATCAAAGTTATTGAGCTAATACATAAGAAACCTAAAGCAACTTATGTACTTAAAAGTCTTTTAAGTTCTCTGTATCACAAAGAAGTGCTGTATGTAAAAAAATATAGCCGCTCTAAAAGTAGGCTTGCAGATATCAAGTCAGCATTGCAAACAACAGCTTTAACTCTGAGACTTAAGGGCACGTTAGAAGATTCTTTAAAGCCATTAGTTGGGGATATAACTGTTTATAGCTACTGGAATGATACGTCATTTTACGCGGCTTGTTTGTTAAAGAGAAAAGGTGTTGTAAAGCATATCGTTTCAAGAGCGCATAGGTTTGATATTTATGAAGACATGCGTGCTAATGACTATATGCCTTTAAAAAGACAGTTCGCTGGCGAGTTTGATAAAGTTTATTTATTGTCCTCTAATGCTCTGAATTATTATAAAGACACTTATGGTGCTGGCCCTCAATATCTCGATATTGGTAGACTAGGGGTTGACATACCTTTAGGGCAGCCTGATAGTAAACCAGTCGCGGGCAAAGTTAGGATATTATCACTGTCATATTGCGTACCAGTGAAGCAGGTAGATAAGATTATGTCTGCGGTAGAAGCTTATGCAAAAGCCAATAGTCAGTCAATGGTTGAATGGACGCACATTGGTGGAGGTTCTTTATATGAGACGCTTAAAGCTAGCGCAGATGAGTTAGAATATCAATGTAATAATCTTAAAATAGATTTTATTGGCCAGCTAGATAATAAAGACGTTAAAAATAAATTAGAAAAAGAATATTTCGATGTATTTATAAACGCTAGTAAGTCGGAAGGTATTCCAGTCTCTATAATGGAAGCCATGAGTTATGGAGTACCTGCTATTGCTCCAGATGTAGGTGAGATATCTGACCTAGTCAATGAGACTAACGGTTACCTATTACCCAGTAACTTTAGTATTAATAATATTATCGATGGTATCGATATGATTATTTCAGAGAACCAAAACCAAGCTTACCGAGTCAATGCAAAGTCTTGGGTAGAAAAATATTTTAATTCTAGTGTGAATTATCCGCTATTTGTGAACCAAGTTGAGAGTATTGCAGGCTTATATGACTCGCAATAAAATACTAGGCTATGCGATAGGTCCTATCGGTGCAGCAATGATGGGTTTTATTACTTTACCCATCATTACGTGGTTTTATTCTGTTGAAGATGTTGGCCGAATATCCATGTTACAAGTAGTGGCAAGCTTTTCAGTTTTGCTATTTTGTTTAGGTTTAGATCAAGCCTATGTACGTGAATATCATGAACACAAGGTCAAGCCGAAATTATTTAAGACTGCGCTCTTACCTGGCCTTATTCTTAGCCTAGTATTTTTTGGTCCTATTTTCATTTTTGATAGTCAGCTAATTTCTAAATGGCTTTATGACATTCCCAGTACTTATTTAACTATAATTAGTATTGTCTGTTTTGTACTTTCATTGATATCGCGATTCTTATCTCTTATTTTGAGAATGGAGGAAAGAGCGTTGGCTTATTCAATGAGTCAGTTACTTCCTAAAATTCTATTTTTAGTATTTATACTCTCTACTGTTTGGTTAGGTCTGACTAAAGATGCTTATAACTTAATTACCGCGCATACATTGTCAATTACCGCGATATTTTTAGTGTTTGCATGGAATACTCGAAAAGAGTGGCTAAGTGCTCTTAGGTATAAGATAGATTATAAAGAGCTTAATAAGTTGCTGGCGTTTGGACTGCCATTAGTTGTTGGTGGTCTGGCTGCTTGGGGCCTTAAAGTGATGGACAAGCTGTTTTTAAGAGGTATGTCCACTTTTTCAGAGTTAGGCGTTTACTCAGTTGCGGCTAGTATTGCAGGTGTTGCAGCCATATTTGCGGGCATCTTTAATACAATTTGGGCACCTATGGTTTATAAGTGGGTCAATGAGGGAGTAGATCTAGCCAAAATAGATGAGATATCAGAGCATTTATTAGCTGCTATATATTTCGTTACGGTATTATCAGGATTGTTTTCTTGGATATTACCTTACTTTTTACCCAAAGAGTATGCTGCTATTCAGTATTTAATTACTGCTTGTCTGCTTGGCCCTCTGTTTTATACTTTATCTGAAACAACAGCAGTAGGCATAACGATTGCACGTAAGACTAAATTGTCCATGGTAGCATCTATAGGGGCTATGTCGATTAATGTAGTGGGTAACTATATTTTAGTACCGAGGATGGGAGCAGCGGGAGCAGCGGTATCAACTGCCGTTGCTTTTTGGGTGTTCTATATTTTAAGAACTGAGTTGTCGCGCTTAGTATGGCGAAATATGCCAAGAGTTAAAGCATATCTATTAATAACTTTGTTGTTAGTAGCAACAATAATACATAGTGTCTTTTTAAAGGATAGTAGTTTCACGGTTATTGTATGGTCTATACTGCTTCTGTTAGGGTTTATATTTTTTAGACCTACTGTAAATTCAGTTTATACAAAAACCATAAATATATATAAACAGATTGGTAAAAAACATCTATAATTCATTTCATATGAGAGTTATTAAAAAACTATTATACTTATTTCTTTATAATTAAAATCTAACCGTTTTAAAATAAGCGAAATAATAAAAGAACAGATAATATAATCAGGAGACTTTTGAACGCAAGTCATTGATACTCTCTATGAAAAGGTGCTGTTTGTAGTTGATTGCTTTAATCAGAACATTGACAGCCCCTATTATAATATTAGTACACACCCTAAACCTCTAACTAAATGCGTAATTGTAATGGATGATACCCGATTTTATAAAAGAAACGTATCTAAAAATTGTTGAATAGATAGCACTACCATATCTTTTGGTTATCATTTTTTAGTTCTGATATAAATCTTATTGAAAAAGTTGCCGCAGATAAATTCTTTACGCTATAACTAGATAGACAATACTCTATCTTGATTATTTAACAGTATGACCTATAGTTCTTCTATTCTAGATTGAGTTTACAAAGTTGCACTCTCTGTAATTATATAAAAACACCCTTCATATAGGCTAATATGAAAATACCAAAAATATATTCGGTTTACTTTGCTTTCATAATATTATTGTTTTTCCCTTCTAAATACTTGGAATTACTTACAATATTAGTTACTTCATCTATATTGCTTATTGGCTTTATGTATAAATTCGTACTATTAAAAGTTAACAGCTTTGTAGTTTTCATAATATTTTATATATTATTGATTATATCTGTTCTTATAGGTATGTTTTACTATGGGTTAGAGCCTATCAGGAATTTTACAGAAATTGTCCGATTTTCTCCAATATTTCTATTGTTTTTTGTTATAAAAAATATCCCAGAAAACGATGCTATAAAATGTATTATTAATATTTTTCTTATTTATACAGTGAGCAATTTTATAGTTAGTATATCTCAAATCGCTTTATTAGGATTTGTGGATCCAATAACTAGCATTTATGGTTCTGAACTTCAAAGGGAAGTTTCTTTAGGTATCTCTTCTAGAGCGCTAGGGCTCAACTCAGGTCCAGGTCAAAATGGATCAATAATGGCAATTATTTTTATTTTTTCAATGTCTCAAGCGATAGTTGATAACTATAAGTTTAGATCTTTTCTAACAGCTGTTTTAAGTTTTTTTGTTGTCGTACTATCACAATCCCAAACCTCTTTTATTGTTTGTTTAGGAGGAGGGTTATATGCTTTGGTATTCGCATTATTATTCATGGATAAAAAAACTAAGAAAACAGCCCTAAATTATATTATCTTTATTATACCTTTAGGGTTTTATTTTTTAATAAAGTATAGTGGAGATTTGAGGTATTTGTTTACTTTGTTTTCTCATGGTCTTGAGCGTAGTTCTTACCAAGCAAGGCTGGAAAAAACAGACTATATTATTGATTTGATCTTTGATAAGCCTGTACCTTTAATTTTTGGACATGGAAAAGAATATTTTGGGCCTGTATCAGGTCATATGGATAACGAGTATATATTTTACTTAGGTGTCTATGGATTGCTATCTACTATCATGATTATTCTGTTTTATTTGTATGTTCTACTGTTGCCTTATATATATAAAGATAAATACATTAAAAGTAATAATTTTTTGTTTTCTTTACATATGTTGGTTTTGGTCGGAGTTGTTATGGCCTGGCCTAGTGTATTTATAACGGATGTTCGTATTGCTTTTATTCTAGCTTTTATATATTTAATGTTCATTTCAACAAGAAATACTCTTAAAAGAAACTAGGGTCTACTGCTATTATATTTCTGTATATTTAATTTATAGTGAATAAATAATTATACTCTTTCAGGCTAATGTGGTTAAGAATTTTATTCCCAGTATGCGTATTGTATATTTTCCTATTTTGATAGTGTAAGTAACAAATCTATATTTATAAAACATTGCTTCAGTAGAGTGGTTTCTACTATAACCGTAAAAATAATGCAATGCTGATATCATTATTTTTATGTTAGCTTTAAATAAATTATTTAATAAGGTTGTTTTTCAATGAGGATTATTTTTCACCACCCACTACCACTGCAGCTTAATGCAACTTCAGCCAGTGGCATTCGCCCTTTAAAGATGCTTAAAGCGTTTGAGGATTTAGGTTATATAGTCGATACTGTAACTGGTTATAGTACTGAACGTAAAAGTTCAATCAAAGCAATCAAGAAAAAAATCGAATTAGGTGTTAAGTATGATTTTGTTTACTCTGAAAGTTCTACGATGCCTACGATTTTAACGGATACACACCATTTACCATTAAATCCTTTATTGGATTTTAATTTCTTTAGGTTTTGCAAAAATAGTAATATACCAATTGGATTGTTTTATCGAGATATTTACTGGATATTTGATGGTTATGGTCAAGGTTTAAACCCATTAAAAATTTTTATGGCTAAGTTGTCTTACAAATATGACTTGTATAGTTATAGTCTATATCTAACTAAACTGTATTTACCTTCCATGGAAATGGGTCAATATATTCCTTTCATATCTGATAATATTTTTGCTGCTTTGCCACCCGGTCATGATATTGATATTCAGGATAAATACCGAAATGATATAACCGGCAAGCTTAAGATATTTTATGTAGGAGGTATGTCTGATCATTATCAAATGCATATCCTATTTTCAGTTATAAATCAGCGTGATGATATTGAGCTTATACTTTGTACCAGAGAAAGCGAGTGGGATGCTGTAAAATCCGAATATCCTGAGTTATCTAAGAATATAAAAATTGTGCATAAAAGTGGTGGAGATATGCAGGCTCTAATGGCTGATTCAGATATTGTTTCTATCTTTGTAAAACCGCAAGAATACAGGGAGTTTGCAGCCCCTGTAAAGCTATATGAATATCTTGGTAATCGTAAGCCTATCATCGCATCACAGGGTACATTAGCTGGAAGCTTCGTTGCTAAAAATAAGATTGGCTGGAGTTTGCCTTACAAGGAAAGTGCTCTTAATAGTCTATTTGATGAACTGATATCCTCGCCTAAGCTAATAGAAGATATACAACAACAAATGAGCGTTATCGCCGAATTGCATACTTGGCAAGCAAGAGCGAAACAAGTAGTTAAGGATTTATCATTATGAAAGTAGCACTTCTATCTGGAGCATCATCTATTCATACTATACGCTGGGCGAATGGACTTGCAGAGGCAGGTCTAGAGGTGCATCTGATTAGTCAGCAGCCTCAGCTAGAGCCAATGGATGCACGAGTACAGGTTCATATACTGCCCTTTCGTGGCGTATTGGGCTATTTTACGATGGTGCCAGCTGTCAAAAGGCTACTCAAACTTATAAAGCCCGATATTGTTAATGCACACTATGCTAGCGGTTATGGCACTACGGCACGTTTAGTAGGCTATTATCCATGGCTATTATCGGTTTGGGGTAGTGATATATATGACTTTCCTTATAAATCACCTTTACATAAATATTTAGTAAATAAAAACTTATTAGCAGCTAACAGTGTCGCTTCGACTAGTATCTGTATGGCCGAGCAGACTCGCTCTATTGCCCCAAAGCTGAGTCATATTGCCATTACTCCTTTTGGGGTTGATACCGTGTATTATGACTCTTTGACTACATCATTGGCAAATCGAGATGCTAATTTACCAATCATTATTGGTACAGTGAAGACACTGGCTCCACTATATGGTATCGATATCTTAATTAAAGCATTTGAGATACTCCTAAAAAACCTATCGCAAACTCATCCAGAAATAGAGAAGAGCTTGAGATTAAGGTTGGTGGGTGCGGGTCACCAAGAACTAGAGCTCAAAGCACTTACACAGCAGTTAGGTATATCTAAAAGAATTGACTTTGTAGGACGCGTAGATAGCTCACAAGTACCTGTTGAACTGGAGAAGCTAGATATTTATGTGGCTTTAAGTCGTCAAGAAAGCTTTGGTGTAGCTATCATAGAAGCGGGTGCTGCTGGCCGCCCTGTCGTAGTATCTAATGCAGGTGGCTTGCCAGAAGTCGTATTGGACGGTCAAACAGGTATAGTCGTACCAAAAGAAAATCCGCAAGCTGCTGCTGACGCGATTAGCAAGTTAGTATTAGACCGAGATTTGCGAATTCAAATGGGTGAAGCAGGTAAGCAGCATGTAATCGATACCTATGATTGGAGCGCCTGCATAAATACTATGACTAATCTTTATGAAAAAATAATTAATCAGTATAAGAGTAAATTATGAAAATTCTAACCGTAATTGGCGCGCGTCCCCAGTTTATCAAAGCCAGTGTTGTATCTAAGGCGATTCAGAACAGCTCGATATTAGATGAAAAGATTATCCATACCGGTCAGCATTTTGATGCCAATATGTCGAACATCTTTTTCGATCAATTGGGCATACCTAAACCTCATTATCAGCTCGATATTAATAGTGGGAGTCATGGTGCTATGACTGGGCGTATGTTAGAGCAGATTGAAAAGATTTGTTTGGCAGAGCAGCCAGACAGATTAATGGTTTACGGTGATACTAATTCGACTTTAGCGGGTGCTTTAGCCGCTGCTAAATTGCATATTCCTGTAGCCCATATCGAGGCAGGGCTGCGTAGTTTTAATATGCAAATGCCAGAAGAGATCAACCGTATTTTGACAGATCAGATCAGTGATATATTGTTTTGTCCAACAGATATGGCTGTGAGCAACCTAAAAAATGAAGGTTTTGATAAAAAACCTGTTCAGCTCCTAAACGTAGGTGATGTTATGCAAGACTCATCTTTATTCTTCTCTGAGCGTGCCGTTAAAGGATCGTCACTAGTTGATGTACCTAATGAAGGGTTTATAGTAGCCACTCTGCATCGTGCCGAAAATACAGATGATGCAACCCGCCTAAAGTCTATCATAGAGGCGCTAAATTATATCCACGAACACATAAGACCAGTCGTACTACCACTACATCCTCGTACACAGAAAGTAGTCAAGTCTCTTGGTCTAGAACTCAAAATGTTGGTGTTGGAGCCAGTGGGTTATCTTGAGATGATTTGGTTACTTAAGCATTGTGATACGGTAGTCTCAGATAGTGGCGGAGTACAAAAAGAGGCGTTTTTCTTTAAAAAACCATGCGTGACAATGCGTGATCAAACTGAGTGGGTAGAGTTAATAGATCATGGCGTCAATGTATTGGCAGGGGCAGATACGCAAAAGATTATCCAATGTACTGAAGCTATGTTAGGTAAAACTATCGAAGATCCATTAAGTTTGTACGGCGGCGGACATGCCTCTCAAAACATTGTTAATGTATTAGAAAAGGTTTAATAGATAATGGATAAAAATAAAACCATTTGGATAATTAACCAATATGCATCTACTTTAGATACAGGTATGGGTGGTAGGCACTTTTATCTAGCACAAGAGCTTGCAAAACAAGGCTACAAAGTTTATATAGTAGCAGGTAGTTACAGTCATTTATTGCATACCAGTAAAACGCTTGACACGGACTTTTTGATAGAAAAAATTGAAGATAACTTTCACTTTGTATGGGTTAAGCTTCCAAAATATTCCGATGCCCACAGCAAAAAAAGAATCATCAACGAGTTCTTATTCTCAAAACAATTGACAAAGCTGACTCAACAGATAGATAACACTCCAGATGTTATTTTGCACTCATCTCCAGCACTGATTAGCTATTTTGGAGTAAGATACTTAACGCGTCATTACAAAGTGCCTTATGTATTTGAAGTGCGTGATATCTGGCCACTTACATTGATTAAGTTGGGCGGCTACTCTAAAAAGCACCCATTTGTCAAGCTATTGCAGTGGATAGAAGATCAAGCTTATCAAAAAGCTGATCATGTATTTTCTAATTTGCCCAACGCAGTTGAGCATATGCAATCTAGAGGTATGCAAAAAGATAAATTTACTTGGATTGCTAATGGTATTTCTTTAGTAGAGCTTGATAATAAAGAAGCCTTGAGTAAAGAGGTGCGAGATCAGATACCTACTGATAAATTTGTCGTGGGTTATACTGGGACGCTTGGTGAAGCCAATGCCATGGACTATCTAATAGACGCTGCTAACATACTTAAAGACAATTCAACCATTCACTTTGTCCTAGTTGGTTCTGGTAAAAGCAGATCAACCCTAATAAAAAAAGCAGAGCTTTTAGGATTAAATAATATAACGTTCATTGATCCAATAGAGAAAGTCCAAGTTCAATCTATGTTATCCCAATTTGATGCCTGTTATATAGGTTGGCAAAAAAAATCTATATACCGTTTTGGTATCGCTGCTAATAAGATTCCAGAGTATCTATATTCAGCCAAACCGATTATTCACTCGTTTTCTGGCAAAGGTGACTTCATTGAACAAGCTGGTGCAGGTATCACTGTTGCAGCAGAAGACCCTATGGCCATTGCTAAAGCTATATTAGAATTGCAATCAAAGGGTACTATTGAGTGTGAGAAAATAGGTGCAAAAGGTAAAGCATTTGTTATTGAGCATCTAACTTATAAAAAACTAGCCAATAAATTAGAAAATACTTTATTTAAAGCGAATTAAACCATGATAAAACGCCTTTTCGATATCACTGCTGCGACTACCGCTTTAGTCGCTTTATCTCCGGTATATGCCATCACTGCCTATAAAGTCAAAAAGAACTTAGGCTCACCAGTGCTATTTCGCCAAACGCGTCCTGGTCTAGACGGCAAGCCGTTTGAAATGATTAAATTTCGCACGATGAAAGATGCCATAGATAGTGATGGCAATCCTCTACCAGATAGCGAGCGCTTGACTGATTTTGGCAAAGCCTTACGTAATAGCAGTCTTGATGAGTTACCTGAGCTATGGAATGTCGTCAAAGGCGACATGAGCTTAGTCGGACCACGCCCATTATTGATGGAATATCTACCGCTATATAGTAAAGAACAAGCACGTCGTCATGATGTACGCCCTGGTATTACTGGCTACGCCCAAGTTAATGGGCGTAACGCCATCGGTTGGGATAAGAAGTTTGAGCTTGATACGTGGTATGTAGACAATCAGTCATTGTGGTTAGATATTAAGATACTAGTCAAAACGGTTAAAAAAGTGCTGATTAAAGACGGCATTAGCGCGGATGGTGAAGCGACGATGAGTAAGTTTACAGGAAGTAAATAATTAGTAAAAAGGAAGTAAAATGCAGCAATTAATTGGTATATATGGTGCAAGTGGTTTTGGTAGGGAGTTATTGCCTTTGGTACGTGAGCAATACCCAAAAGCAAGTCTATGTTTTGTAGATGATGGATCAGAAGACAAAGAACTAAATGGCTATAAGATCTACAACTATGAAGATTATTTAAGCTTAGCGTATCAAGATAAGTCGGTAGTTTTGGCCATTGCGGATAGTAAAATTCGAGAATTTTTAATCGCTAAATGTAGCAAAAACAATCTAGCTGTTTTATCAGTAAAAGCCTCTAACACTATTGTATTAGATAACGTTGAAATAGGCGAAGGTTCGGTATTATGTCATTTCACCCAATTGACATCAAATATTAAAATTGGCAAGCAATTCCACGCTAATATCTACAGTTATATTGCTCATGATTGCGTCATCGGTGATTATGTCACCTTTGCCCCACGCGTCAGTTGCAATGGCAATATTCATATCCATGATCATG
Source organism: Psychrobacter sp. DAB_AL32B (assembly GCF_002224105.1). Classification (NCBI taxonomy): domain Bacteria; kingdom Pseudomonadati; phylum Pseudomonadota; class Gammaproteobacteria; order Moraxellales; family Moraxellaceae; genus Psychrobacter; species Psychrobacter sp. DAB_AL32B. Next base: position 24,340 of record NZ_NEXU01000081.1, read on the forward strand.
CCTACATTGGGTCAGGAGCAGTCATCAAGCAAGGAACACCTGATAAGCCATTAATTATTGGTAAAGGTGCTATCGTCGGGATGGGTGCGGTGGTTACCAAAGACGTTGCAGCTGGAGCAGTCGTAGTTGGTAATCCTGCACGACCCCTTAATAGATAAAAAGTATAAATAAAAAGTCAGAATAAAATATTTGGTTCTAAGTTAAGTTATAAGTTATTAATCGTCAATGATGAATCATCAATTATAAATCAGCACCATCGAGGTACCCATGCTAAACACTCCATTTTCACCTTGGCCAAGCTTTACTCAAGAAGAAGCGGATGCGGTCAGTCAAGTATTACTATCCAATAAGGTAAATTACTGGACAGGTCAAGAATGCCGTCAGTTTGAGACCGAGTTCGCTGAGTGGGCTGATAGCAAATATGCGATTGCCATGGGTAATGGTACGTTGGCATTAGATGTTGCCTTGCAAGCATTAGGTATTGGCGCAGGTGACGAAGTGATCGTCACGCCGCGTACCTTTATTGCTAGCATCTCATCGGTGGTTAACATTGGAGCGACGCCTGTTTTTGCCGAGGTTGATGAAGCAACAGGTAATATTACACCCGAGTCGATCGCTGCGGTATTGACGGATAAAACTAAAGGCATCGTTTGCGTGCATTTGGCAGGCTGGCCTTGTGATATGGATGGCATTATGGCGCTGGTAGATAAGCATAATCTATATGTCATCGAAGACTGTGCACAGGCGCATGGTGCGCGTTATAAAGGTCGTAGCATTGGTAGTATTGGGCATATAAGTGCTTGGAGCTTTTGCCAAGATAAAATAATGACTACAGGCGGTGAGGGCGGTATGGTTACCACCAATGATGAGCAGCTTTGGCGCAAGATGTGGGCTTATAAAGACCATGGTAAAAGCTATGCGGCGGTCTATGAAACGGAACATCCACCAGGCTACCGCTGGTTGCATGAGAGCTTTGGTACCAATTGGCGCATGACTGAGATGCAGGCAATAATCGGTCGTATTCAATTAGCTAGAATGCCTAATTGGACCGCCAAACGTACGGCTAATGCTCAAGCTATCTTAGATGCCTGTGCTCAATGGGAAGCAAAAGGCTATTTGTCTGTACCAAGATTAGAAGCGTCACCGCAGTTTGCAGACTCTAAACATGCCTATTATAAGCTTTACGTCTATGTACAAGCAGATAACTTACCTAGCAGCTGGTCACGAGATCGTATTATTCAAGCAATCAATGAATTAGGGGTTCCTTGTTTTTCAGGATCAGCTTCTGAGGTATATCTGGAAAAAGCATTCGATAATACCGGTTTACGGCCAGAGCCTAGGTTGCCAATCGCAAAGCAGCTCGGCGAAACTAGCTTAATGTTCATGGTGCATCCGACTTTGACTAGCGCAGAGATTGAGCAAACGGTACAAGCTATTGATAACGTATTTACTAAAATACATAACCAATGATTTATTGGCTGTACAGTTTTATTACGTTACTACTGATTGATGTTTGACAGATAGCATTTATAATTAACAGCTGGTAACCAAAGAGTATTTAATGATGTATAAGAAACTGAGTGTTTTACTGGGTTTTGGTGTTCTATCGACAGTGTCTATGCTGGCATCAGCGCAGAACCTGTATATGAATGATCTAAAACTCAAAGCAGATCTTGACTGGCTTAATACTCAAGGGGTGACGCAGATTAGCACCAGTACTTGGCCGTTGACTGCTAACGAGATTAAGCGCGCTCTAAATACGGCTAATGCTCAAACGCCAGCGCAGCAGCAGATATTACAGTCAGTACAAACGCGACTGAATCAGAACCGTGACTCAGTAGTAAAGGGATCGGCAGCACTGCATATACAAACTGATAGAGGTCAGCTACCACAAAAATTTGCCGACGATCAACTTGCTGGTCAACAAGCAAGCGTTGGGGTGTCGCTTAGCGAAGCGGAATGGGAATTTAATTTACAAGCCAATTTGAAAAATGATGAACTCATCGACGACAGCTCAGACGTTAGCTTTGAAGGCTCGTATCTTGCGGGTATTGCTGCCAATCAATGGTTAATAGCGGGTAAAATACCAACATGGTGGGGACCTGGACATGATGGCAGCCTTATTCGAGGCGATGCAAGCTTGCCAGTCGCTGGTTTTACCATGCAACGTGATCAGCAAACAGCGCCTACATCGAAGTATTTATCGTGGGTCGGGCCTTGGCAATATCAGTTATTTGCAGGTCAGCTAGAGGATTATGAAGCTATTCCGGATGCTAAGTTATTTGGCGCAAGGCTTACGGCCAGCCCATGGGAGTGGTTAGAAGTAGGTGCTTCTCGTACCTTTATGTGGGGTGGTGAAGGTCGTCCACAAAGTTTTGGCTCCTTTACTGATGCTCTCTTAGGAACCAAAGATAATGGTGGTAACGAAAGAGGTGACCCTGCCAACCAACTTGCTGGTTTTGATGCGCGCTTAAATCTGGCGCCATTGGTGAATGTACCTGCGGGTGTTTATGCTCAGTATATCGGTGAAGACGAAGCGGGCGGATTACCCGCTAAAAACATGTATTTAGCGGGTGTTGATTATGCTGCTGATGCTTATGGTAAGCCGTACCAGCTTTATGCAGAATATACCGATACCCGTACTAGTGGTGAAATAAGAGGTATCTCTTATAACCATAGTATTTATACCGATGGTTATTATCAGCAAGGCTACCCATTAGGCTATGCCCTAGGCGGCGATGCAGAAAGTATCGCGCTTGGTGGTCGATTATGGCTTGATAACCGTAACTTTATCAATGCAAAAGTGCAGCATGCCAAGGTAAATCAAGCGAATAGAAGAAACGATACCAATCAAGCATTCCCAAATACTGATAAACTGACTGGTATCGATGTCGCTTGGGAGCATCAATACAACCCCAAAGCGCTCATCTCTAGCCGAATTTGGGCAGTAGATTCAGATATCCAATCGACTGATGTCGGCGTAGGTGTAGGTCTCGAGCTACAAACTTATTAGAGTAAAGCTGCTTAGCAATATGAGTTTTTATAAGTTAGGGTAATGTTGTATATAACCAGAATAGGACTTGCTAATAAGTTAGCAAGTCCTATTTTTTTGTCAAAAATTTAACCAATAGCCTCAATTGCTGCCAGATCTGGTAGCTCATCCGGTAATTCTCCCCCTTTTAGCTAATGTAAGTAATAAATAACTTTTGTTGCCAATTGTTGACAGATAGTATATAACTGTTAATGATTATATAAATTCAATTTAGTATATATAGTTTCTGTTAAATAGGTAACCACTGCTTACTAGATTATGACTCGTATTATCACTAAGACGTTTTTTGTTTGTAATGTAGTTATTTAATGAGTTTGTCATAGCCCTACATTATGAAAATTACGGTATCGCTAATAGCTGTTACTGATAGCTATAGATCACAAGGGATTTACTATGGGCGGATATTCATCTCAATTATCGACGATAGCGTGCTTAGTGCTCTTCACTGTCACAGCTGGTTGTAGCAGTATTAATTCTGGACTACAAGCGGGCAACTTACCGCCCAGTGGTGCCTTTGTCGCAGAAAATGGTATTACCTTCAATGTTCAACCATTAGACGTAGCGACCTTACCAGCTAAGCAAGCTCCCGTACTCGACAATGAGCTATATAACTTGGTCAAAGCTTCAGGGCCAGTGAGTTATCGTATTGAAGCAGGAGACGTAATGAGTATAGTGCTCACTGACTATCCAAATATCAGTGCATCAACCTCAAGTCTGACTGTCGATCAGCAAGGCTTTATTCAGTTTCCATTGATAGGGCGCATCAAAGCAAGCGGCATGAGTGTGCCGCAGTTCACTGCAGTATTACAAGGTAGGTTGCAACGCTATCTGAAATACTCAGACCCGCAAGTCAGAGTCATCAACTATCTTGGTAGCAAATTCTTTATCGATGGAGAAGTTGCTAAGTCTGGCGAGTTTCCTATTACTGATGCACCGGTCACCTTATATGGTGCTTTGTCCATGGCAGGGGGTGCCACTACGACAGGCGATTCAAATAATATTGTATTAAATCGCCGAGGTAAAAATTATAACTTAGGGTTGCAGTCATTAAGGCAGATGGGACTATCTGCCAACCAAATTTATGTACAAGATGGCGATTCCATTCATGTCAATAGTCAAAGCCGTAATAAAGTCTATGTCTTGGGAGAGTTTGGTCGAATCGCACCAGTCGCTATACCTGAGCAGGGGCTTAGCTTAGCGCACGTACTGGGTGAATCAAGTGGTTTAAATGCGAGCACAGCCAATGCTGCCAAAGTATATATTGTCCGTGATAACTCAAAGTATAACTATACCAATATCTATTATGCCGATATGCAGACTATTACCGGCTTAGCATTGGCAAATCGCTTTGAGATGCAAGCCAATGACATTCTTTACGTTGATCCTACGGGCCTAACTCGTTGGAACCGTGTGATCAGTGCTCTTTTACCATCAACTTCTGCGATCAGGTCAATCTCAGACTTTTAAGCGATAACAGTTATGGCGTTTGATAATATCATCACGAGCCTTGAATAATGGACTAAAAAAATAAGCTGACTGACTAACACTAATTGATGAAGACATAGTTATGGATAACAATTCAAAAGATTTATCTAGACACAATACCCTCAGAGGTACCGACAAAGATAATGATCTACTGGGTCTGCTTTTAGTATTATTACGCGGCTGGAAGATCATTGCTCTGTTTGCAATTTTGGGTTTAATAATAGGGGTGTTATATGTTCGCTACGAAAACCCTACTTTTAAATCAGATGCATTGATTCAAATTGATGAAACCTCCAAAAACTTATCAGGTCTAGGATCGAATATAGCAGAGCTATTGCCACCTGATGATAGTTCAATGCAAGCGCAGATTAAGCTAATAAGATCTCGCATGGTATTAGAGCCAGTGGTGGATTTGCTTCATTTAGGTATTAAATTGAATGATCCAGCAGTTAATAAGATAGATAGAATAAAAAACAACCAAACGAACGTGCAAATGAATAGTGCTGATGGCGTTGTACTCGAGACTAGTGATGGCCGGGTACAAATTAGTCAGTTTAATGTGACAGAAGACTATTTAGATAAACCCTTCACTTTATCAAGAACTAAGACAGGCTTCGTTTTAAGTAATGATAGTGAGCAATTTCAGGGGCAGTTGAACAAAGCCCATCGTTTCATAGGCAAGAGCGGTCTCATTGAAATTATGGTCAATGATCTACCTACTGATGGACATCCTATCGATATTACTAAGCAATCACTGCAAATCACCACGGACTCTATCAATAGTGCGTTATCAGTAGTGGAAGAAGGCACTAAGACCGGTATGATCGAGCTGTCTTTGTCAGGTCTAAACCAAAAGCAAGTTAGCCTAATATTAGAACATATTGTACGGTCTTATAGTGCACAGGACCAAACACGTAGCTCGGAACAAACTATCAAAACTATTGAGTTTATGAAAAAACAAATTCCAGAATTAAAACAAAAACTCAAAGCATCAGAAGCAATATTTAATAAGTTTCGTGAAAATACTGGCACCATTGATGTGGCACAAGAAGCCTCAATATTGCTTAGCGAAAATGCTGGAATTGATACACAAATCAGTGAGCTTAAGCTAAAAAGGGCAGATCTAACCACTTACTATACCAATGAGCATCCTTTAGTCATCCAGATAAACGAACAACTTGGAGTATTGAATGCTAGAAAACAGCAAATCGACAATACCATTAGTGCGCTACCAGAAGTACAGCGAGAGTTCTTGACACTCTCTGAGGATGTAAACATCGATAGAGAGATCTATCTCACCATCCTTAAGAACTACGAGCAGCTAAAAATTGTCAAAGCAGGTGAAGTCAGCAACGCCCGTATCATTGATTTGCCTATCAATACCAATAGAATCGTTACCCCTAAAAAACAATTAATAATAATGTTAGCCACCCTAGCAGGTGCTCTGTTAGGTGCTTTATTAATATTCATTATGAACCTGCTTAGAAATGTCGTTAAAGACCCTGAACGTATTGAGTCTAAGACAGGAGTGCCAGTCATCGCCACGATTCCACGCTCTGCTGTATTATCACGATTAAGTATGAACAAAAAAGCAGCCCCTCGAATGCTGGCTCATGTTGATAATAGTAGTTTGAGTTATGAAGCGATCAAAAGCCTTCGAACGAGACTTATCTTGAGTATGCCAACGGTCATTTCAGATAGCCCAAAAGCAAAAGTACTTTTGTTCACTGGTGAAAGCCCAGGCGTTGGTAAGTCGTTTATCTCTGCTAACTTGGCAGAAGTCTTTGCTCAGCTGAACAAAAAAGTTTTGGTCATAGATGCCGATATGCGTATGGGTGAGCTGCATAAGGTTTTTGGTATGAGTCAATATGATGGCCTAGCAGATTATCTGCTGTTAGATGACAGCAGTTTGCAACTTAACCAATTTAACAAAAGCGCCGATAATCAAATCATGAACGATGTCTCTGACTTTAGTCTAGAGAATTTTATTCACCCTAGTGATATAGCGCATATTGACTTTATGCCACGCGGAAAGCATCCAAGTGATCCTGAATCACTACTAATCAGCGAAAAGTTTGAAGCGTTGCTAACAGGATTAAAGTCTCAGTACGACTATATTATCATCGACTCACCACCATTATTGGCCGCTTCAGATGCAATGGTGTTAGCTCAATATGCAGACCAAGTACTCATGATAACCAGATACGATGAATCAATGGAAAAACAGTTGATATATGCCGTTAAACAAATGTATAACTCTAATACTCGAGTAGATGGCATTATTCTCAATGACGTAAAGCAAGGGCTGATGAGTAAATATAGCTACCATTATCGCTATACCTATGGCTATGCCGACAATCGATAATATGATGCAGGGTTATCACAGTTATATCTATAAGCCAGCTAGTTAACCAAGCTTTTTAGAAACAGTTAAATGGTAGAACGCTATGATAAATATAAATAAGCTAAAAATTGCTGTGATTGGTTTGGGCTATGTCGGACTTCCTCTAGCAGTTGAGTTTGGCAAGCAGCATTCGGTGGTAGGCTTTGACATTAATGCCAGCCGCATTACTGCGCTGATGGCAGGCACAGACCATACCTTGGAGGTTAGTAATGAAGAGCTAGCGGTAGCGATACATTTACGCTATAGCTCAGATATCCAAACGCTCAAAGACTGTAATTTCTTTATTGTAACCGTACCGACACCTATTGATAGCTCAAAGCAACCTGACTTAACCCCACTCATTATGGCCTCAAAGACAGTAGGTTCATTCCTAAAAAAAGATGACATTGTAGTCTATGAATCAACCGTTTACCCAGGGGCGACTGAAGAGGTTTGTGTCCCAATACTCGAGGACGTATCTGGATTAATCTTCAACCAAGACTTTTATGCAGGCTATAGCCCTGAGCGTATCAATCCGGGTGACAAAGAGCACCGCGTAACCAATATCCTAAAAGTAACGGCAGGCTCGACACCTGAAATCGCTGATTTTGTTGATGAGGTTTATAACTTAATCATTACCGCTGGTACGCATAAAGCCCCAAGTATTAGGGTCGCAGAAGCGGCCAAAGTCATCGAAAATACCCAAAGGGATGTCAATATTGCCCTGATTAATGAGTTGGCGGTAATCTTTAATAAAATGGGTATAGACACTCAAGCAGTACTTGAAGCAGCAGGTACCAAATGGAACTTTTTACCATTTCGTCCCGGCCTAGTAGGTGGTCATTGTATTGGTGTCGATCCTTATTATCTGACCCATAAGGCGCAAGCCATTGGTCATAACCCTGAGATTATATTGGCAGGTCGGCGATTGAATGACAGTATGGGTGAGTATGTGGTTACGCAGTTGGTCAAAACCATGGTAAAAAAACGTATACAAGTTGAAGGTGCTAAAGTTTTGGTTTTAGGACTCAGTTTTAAAGAAAACTGTCCAGATGTACGTAATACTAAAGTGATCGATATTGTACATGAGCTACGAAATTACAATATCGAGATCGACATTCATGACCCTTGGATAGACGCTAACGAGGCTAAGCGGGAATACAATATTACTCCTATCGCCCAACCTGTAGCAAATCAGTACGACGGCATTATTTTAGCGGTCGCTCATGAGCAGTTTGTAGCGATGGGAATAGAGAAAATAAGAGCGTTAGGTAAAGACAGTCATGTTCTCTACGATCTAAAGTATTTGTTTACTAAAGAAGAAACTGACATACGCCTTTAAACCGCTAGAGCAATCAAAGCAATATGGGAGACATTTACTATGAAAGTAACTGCTTATCAACAAGTTACAGAAGCATTAGTTAATAAACCAAAGACTTGGCTCATCACAGGGGTAGCAGGATTTATAGGTTCGAATCTACTTGAGAGTCTGTTATTACTGAATCAAAAAATCATTGGATTAGATAATTTTGCCACTGGTTTTCGACACAACTTAGACGAAGTTCAGTCGGTGGTAACTGCTAAGCAATGGCAACGTTTCAAATTCATGGAAGGTGATATACGAAATTTAGCAGACTGTGAGACAGCTTGCATAGGCGTAGATTATGTCTTACATCAAGCGGCATTAGGTTCAGTGCCACGCTCTATCGCTGACCCTATCAATACTAACGACACTAATATCTCAGGTTTTTTAAACATGCTAGTCGCGGCTCGTGAAGCTAAGGTAGCTAGCTTTACCTATGCGGCTAGTAGCTCGACTTATGGTGATCATCCAGCATTACCAAAGGTCGAAGATGCTATAGGTAAGCCTTTATCACCCTATGCAGTGACTAAGTATGTCAATGAGCTATACGCTGAAGTCTTTGCTCGTACTTACGATTTTCATACTATTGGTCTACGTTATTTTAATATTTTTGGTAAGCGTCAAACTCCGGATGGTGCTTATGCGGCCGTAATCCCTAAATGGACGGCGGCCATGATTCAGGGTGAAAAAGTTTATATTAATGGGGATGGTGACACTAGCCGTGACTTTAATTTTATTGAAAATGCTGTGCAGGCTAATATTTTAGCAGCAACCGCTAATGACGATGTCAAAAACCAAGTATATAACGTGGCAGTCGGTGGTCGCACTACGCTAAATACCTTATTTAATGCGTTAAAAGATAGTTTACATACTAATGGCGTAGACTATAGCCAAGCGCCGATTTATCGTGATTTTAGAGAAGGTGATGTGCGTCACAGTCAAGCAGATATCAGTAAAATCAAAAACGCATTAGGATATGATTCTAAATTCGATATCGTCCAAGGTATCAGAAAAGCGATGCCTTGGTATGTTGATTTTTTACAAAACAACTTGTAGTTGGATAATCTATGTTGAAAGTAATTATGCAGCTTTTCTCGTTGTTGACGGATAAGCAACTAAAGCAATTTTATACGCTACAAGTGTTAGTGGTTATTATGGCGTTTACAGAGCTATTAGGGATTGCTTCTATAGCCCCTTTTATGGCTTTAGTTGGTGATATTAGCATACTAGAGACTAATGGCGTTTTTGCGCAATTGTATCAGATGTCTGGCTTAAATAATCCTATGGACTTTTTATTCTATACTGGTGTGATAGTCCTAGTTATGTTGACGTTTTCTACTGTCATTTCTATGTTTACAATTTGGAGATTATCAATCTTTGGCGCGCGGATCGGTACTGAGATTGCGGATCGTCTCTATACCTACTATATGCAGCAAAGCTGGCAGTTTCATGCCAGCGGTAGTAGTGCACAGCTTACTAAGCAAGTATCCACTGAAGCGGCACGCATCAGTAATGACATCATACAACCGTTGATGCAAATGAATTCCAAGCTAGTCTTAGCACTATTTATATCCATCAGTATCGTGATTTATGATCCAGTTATCGCGATATTGGGATTATTCATATTTTCGTTAGCATACTTTGTACTATATAGGTTGGTGCGACAAAAATTAGAAAGTAATGGTCAACAGCTGTCTGAAGTGTCGACCCAACGTTTTAGACTCATGAACGAAGGGTTTGGCGGTATTAAAGACGTCCTACTGCTAAACCGTAGCCATGATTTTATCACTCGGTTTCATGATAGCGGTAAAGTCTTCGCTCGTGCTCAAGGAACCAATATAGCTATTAGCCAAGTACCACGATATTTTATAGAGCTTATAGCATTTGGTGCGATGATTTCATTAGTATTGGTATTGATTAAGGTACACTCTGGTAATTTAGGAGAAGTCTTACCAATCTTAGCAGTTTATGCTCTGGCGGCATTTAAGTTGTTGCCAGCTTTACAGCAAATATATTCTAGTCTATCTGTTATTAAAGGTAATGTCGCTGCGTTCGAGGCCGTCAAAGATGACTTACAGCGCTCACTTGAAAACCAGAAGATCGTCAGCGAAGCCTCGATAGTTCCATCCATAAACCTTTATCAAAACATTGCTCTGAATGATATAGCATTTAGTTATCCTGGTAAGGATAGAGCGGCCGTGGACGGCGTCAATATGAGTATCCCTGTCAATAGTGTGATTGGTCTTGTTGGTTCATCAGGCTCTGGCAAATCAACTTTGATAGATTTATTACTTGGTTTGCTGACCCCGCAACAGGGCGGTATATATGTCGATAACATTCGCATCACTGCAGATAATAAACGAGCCTGGCAAGATCTATTGGGATTTGTACCACAAAGCATCTTTCTAAGTGAAGGAAGCATCGCTGAAAATATTGCCTTTGGTATTCCGGCGAAAGACATCAGCCTAAAACAAGTTAATAAAGCGTTAAATTTAGCCAATTTGACAGAATTGGTGGAGCAACTGCCAGAAGGTATCAATACCAAAGTAGGTGAGCGCGGCGTACAGCTCTCAGGTGGTCAGCGGCAACGTATCGGTATTGCGCGCGCACTCTATCATGAAGCAGAGGTTTTAGTATTCGACGAAGCAACCAGTGCATTAGATGGTATTACTGAAAAGATAGTCATGGACGCTATCCATGAGTTCAGTGGTCAAAAGACCATTATCATGATTGCTCATCGTCTAAAGACTGTAGAGAAATGTGATCTTATTTACTTTATGGAATACGGTAAAATAATTGATTATGGGACCTATCAGGAACTTGTGGTACGTAATGTAAAGTTTAAAGAAATGACTAAATACGCTTAGCGTTACTGACGGGAGCTCTGATATGTACTTAAGTTTGGTTATTCCGTTTTTCAATTCGGCACATAAATGCAAGAGACTTCTTAAACGTGTAAAAGAAATAATGTCGAGCGATCTCGATCTCGAGCTTATTTTAGTTGATGACGGTTCAACTGACGACACTTATCGTTTACTTACAGATTTTAGAGATAGCTTGCCACAAGCCAATATAACAGTAATAAAACAAAAAAATAAAGGTCCTGGTGGTGCTAGGAATACGGGGCTGAAACTCGCAAAAGGTGAATATGTTTGGTTCGTCGACTCTGATGATGATATAACGCTAGAGGCATTAGCGTGCATAAAAGACAACTGCGACCATCAGTATGATTTTATTGATTTCAATATTATAAGCTCAGATGGTATTCCTATGAATACAATAGGCGTGGTAGCAGGTAGATATATAAATACACAAGAAATCCCTCATATACTTCTGAGTAGGTTTATGCCTCAAATGTGCAAAGCTTTTAGGCGAAATTTTTTAATTAAAAACCAAGTTCGTTATCCTGATTACTGCTATTACGAAGACATCCCACTGGCATTCACTGTTCCGCTTCTCGTCACGAGTTTTTTAAAAACAGATATCGTTGGTTATCTATATCATCAAGAATTCGCTTCTATTACTAGAGGTGAAATAAGTCTAAAATCACTTGATCGTCTTTACACATCAACTTGTGGACTGAAAGAAAGTTTGGTACTTGCCAAAACTGATATGGAAATCAATATCGTAAAGCAGCGTTTTGTTCAGCTGTACTTGATAGACAGTGCTGAGATGTTTTTTAGTGTCATGCCCAATAAAGGGTGGATAACTATTTGGCGAATTATGAGCGAGTATCGTAGATTGGCTAAGCAGTTTAATATAAGTTTAAACCCTTTTGATCTTATCAGCGAAAAGGACTATCAGTATAAACTGTATTTCCGTGCACAGTGGCTTATGTCTTTTATACTGAGAGGCGATCAGACGGCTTATTTTGAAGGGATAAGAGAAAAAGAGTGGGATTTATGACTCGATATAAAGCTATTTACTTTACTACAATCGTAGCGCTTTTATTTTGAACCGACTGTAGGTGTCTACTAAATCTTTATATTTCTGACTCCTAATGTATTAGCCCTTCACCTTCGGTAAAAACCAAACTATAAACAGAATTAATTAAGTTACCTTATACGCATTAAGATAATATATATTCGGAATATAGGATTTATATTCTTTACAAAAAAAGTACTTTGCAGCATAATTTTAGTGATTAAGAGTTTATGTGTTGTCAGTGAGTGTCTCATTTCAGCGGTATTAAGGTCGGATAAAATAAGGGATATTCTTAATTAGGCTAAAGGAGAACTAAGTAATGAAAAATATTGGTATAGAAATGCATAAGCTTTGTGAAAAGCTTTTTCCGATATGTCGTAGCATAACTGGCGCAGGCTTTCGAGAATCCTTAAAGATACTAAAAAATGATATGCAATTGAATGATTTGAATATGTTTGAGGTAGCAACTGGTACCAAATGCTTTGATTGGGAAGTCCCAAAAGAGTGGAATATTAGAGACGCTTATATTATTACTCCTGATGGCAAAAAGATATGTGACTTTCAAGTTTCTAACCTTCATGCCGTTAGCTACTCTATACCCGTAAATCAAGAAATATCGCTTGAAGAATTGCAGAAGCATCTTTACTCATTGCCAGAGCAACCGAATGCTATACCGTATATAACCTCATACTATCAAGAAAGATGGGGTTTTTGTATCACTCAACAAGAGCGGGACACGCTCAAACCCGGCAATTATAGCGTATATATAGACAGTGATTTACGAGAAGGAAGCTTAACCTACGGGGAGTTGATCATTCCAGGTGAAACGGAAGAGGAGGTTTTTTTATCAAGTTATTTGTGTCATCCCTCAATGGCAAACAATGAGCTATCAGGACCAGTGGTAACGGTATTTTTGGCAAAGTGGCTTTTAAGCTTGCCATTTAGAAAATATACTTATCGTATTATTATCATCCCTGAAACTATTGGCTCAATCACATACCTCAGTCGTCATCATGAAGCGATGAAACAAAACATTATTGCTGGGTTTAATATTACCTGTGTAGGTGATGATAGGGCTTACTCATATTTGCCTTCCAAAACCGGTGACACGTTAGCAGACCAAGTGGCAAAACATGTTTTAATCCACACTCATCCAGAGTTTGTCAGTTATTCTTTTTTAGACAGAGGAAGTGATGAAAGACAGTACTGTAGCAAGGGTATAGATCTGCCTGTATGCTCAATCATGAGGACAAAGTATGGATGCTATCCAGAGTATCACACCTCTTTAGATGACTTGGAGCTGGTCACTGCTACTGGGCTGCTTGGTAGTTATGAAGTGCTAAAAAAATCGATTGAATGTCTTGAAGCTAATGAAGTACTTGCAACAAACTTTTTATGCGAACCACAACTTGGCAAGAGAGGTTTACATCCCACAATCGGTACCAAAGACAGCAGCTTAGTTGTCAAAAATATGATGAATTTTCTGGCTTACTGTGATGGAGTAAGTACAAATCTAGAAATAGCAGAAAAAATAAACGCCCCATTATGGGTGTTGCAAGACACTATAAATAAGTTGAAAGCTGAAGATTTACTTATAAGTGTTGACTTGGTTTCAGATCATGGCGATAGTTATGACTATTCAAAATTGCTAACTTGACCTTTATGTTAATTACTAATCTGCTTACTTTTCCACATCGAAAACTATAACCTATATTTTTTCTAAATTATTTTGACTGTAGGTAACTTTAATTTCTTCTAACCAATAAAGAGCTTTGGCTTAAATATATGAATAATCATATGTTTAGGCCAAAGCTCTTTTTTTGATGACTAATTTTTATCATTTATTTTACGTTTAATTCATTGTTGCTAGTTGTACATTCAAATATCAATATTAATAAATATATATATTTCTTTATTTTACATATTAATGTGTGTTATAGTTTTGTTAAGTTTATTACAGAATAAATGATCGAACAATATTTGGTAGCCTTGCAACTGGTAGAGGGATTTTACATGTTGACTGATAGCACTATTCTCATCACTGGCGGTACAGGTTCATTTGGTAATACCTTCTTACCAATGACCTTAGAGAAATATAACCCTAAAAAAATTATCATCTTTTCACGTGATGAGATGAAGCAGTGGGATATGGCGAAAAAATTCGTCGGTGATGATAGAGTGCGCTTCTTCATCGGCAATGTTCGTGATAAAGAGCGCTTATATCGTGCATTAGACGGAGTTGATTATGTTGTCCATGCTGCTGCTACTAAAATTGTGCCTACCGCTGAATACAATCCCTTTGAATGCGTAAAAACCAATATCAATGGTGCAATGAACTTAATTGATGCCTGTATTGATAAAGGGGTTAAAGGTGTGGTTGCGCTATCTACTGATAAAGCCAGTAGCCCGATTAATCTTTATGGTGCTACTAAACTTGCTTCCGATAAATTGTTCGTAGCTGGTAACGCTTATTCTGGAGAGCATGGCACTAAGTTTTCAGTTGTACGTTATGGTAATGTCATGGGTTCTCGTGGCTCAGTGATTCCTTTTTTCATGTCTATTAAAGATAAAGGTGTGCTACCGATTACAGACGAGCGTATGACCCGTTTTATGATTTCATTAGAAGATGGCGTTAAGTTAGTTTGGCATGCATTCGAGGATATGATTGGTGGCGAGATTTACGTCAAAAAAATACCTTCTATTAAGATGACAGATCTAGCCAGAGTGCTTGCCCCAGAAGCCAAGCAGGAAATTATAGGTATTCGTCCAGGTGAGAAGCTGCATGAACAAATGATCAGTAGCGAAGACGCTTGTTATACCTATGAGTATCCTGAGCATTTCAAAATTTTGCCGATGATAAATAACTGGGCAGCATGTCCAAAACGAATCAAAAGTGGCAAGAAAGTACCTCCAGGTTTTATTTATGCCAGTGACAGCAATTCAGAGTGGATGTCTGACGACGATCTACAAGATTGGCTGGAGATAAACTGCGAAAAAATAGGGAGCGTCTAAATGATTCCCTATAGCCGCCAAGACATCAATCAGCAAGATATTAATGCTGTTGTTGAGGTCCTTAAATCAGATTTTTTGACCCAAGGCCCTCAAGTTCCTGCATTTGAACAGGCCATTATAGATGCGTGTGATGCCAAGTATGCTGTTGCTGTTAATAGTGCCACATCGGCATTACATATCGCTTGTTTGGCTTTAGGGTTAGGCAATGACGATTGGCTTTGGACAACACCAAATACTTTTGTCGCTTCAGCAAATTGTGCTCTGTATTGCGGTGCCAAAGTTGATTTTGTTGATATCGATCCTCGCACTTATAATCTTTGCGCGAAACAATTAGAGAAAAAGCTTATTGCAGCGGAAAAGGTAGGAAAGCTACCCAAAATAGTGATCCCTGTGCATTTCAGTGGTCAGCCATGTGATATGCAAGCGATCCATGAGTTGGCTAAAAAGTATGGTTTTAAGATTATTGAAGATGCCTCACATGCTATCGGTGGTAAATATCAAGATGTACCCATCGGTAATAGCCGCTATAGCGACATCACTATATTTAGTTTTCATCCGGTCAAGATAGTCACTAGTGCTGAAGGTGGCGCTGCCGTGACCAATAGGGCAGATCTAGCAGAAAAAATGTTGCTACTGCGCAGTCATGGTATTACTCGTGATGATGGGCTGATGACGCAGATTATGGATGGTCCTTGGTATTATCAGCAAATTGCATTGGGCTTTAACTATCGAATGACAGAGTTGCAAGCCGCTCTTGGGCTATCACAAATGCAACGGTTAGAAGAGTTTGTTATTAAGCGTCATGAGCTAGCGTCTCGCTATGACGGGCTACTTCAAAACCTACCAATTACCTTGCCCTGGCAACACCCCGACAGTTATTCAGCTAGGCATTTATACGTCATTCGTCTGCAATTAGAACAAATTAACACCACCCATCTTGATGTATTTAACGCGCTGCGCGCTGCAGGGATTCTAGTTAATCTGCATTATATCCCTGTACATATGCAGCCCTATTATCAAAAGCAGGGGTTTGAGTCTGGTCAATTCCCTGAAGCGGAAAAGTATTATAAAGAAGCAATCAGTATTCCTATGTTTCCAGCAATGACTGATGAGCAGCAAAATACCGTCTGCGCGACATTACAAACCTTATTATGCATAAGGTCATGAATATCATGGGGCAGGGTCAGAAGTTGGCTTTAGGAACCGCTCAATTCGGACTGAAATATGGTCTAGCCAATATGGCAGATAAAGTACCAGGCGACATGGTTGAGCAATTACTTAAAATAGCCAGCGCATTTAACATAACGATGCTCGATACCGCTATTAGTTATGGTGATAGTGAAAAGATTTTAGGACGGTACAATCTTGCGACGTTTAACATAGTAAGTAAGTTACCTGAAGTGCCACTTGATTGTCTAAAGGTAGAAGAATGGGTAGAAAAGCAAGTGCTTGCTTCACTAAAGCGTTTAAAAATAAGTAAACTGCAGGCTTTATTACTACATAGACCAGCCCAGTTGCTAGGGACAAACGGAGAGAAAATATATAAGTCGATATTAAAACTCAAAGAGCAGGGCATGGTGGAACAAATTGGGGTTTCTGTTTATGGTCCTGATGAATTATCCGAGCTAATCAAAAGATTCGATTTTGATGTAATTCAAGCCCCTATGAATATATTAGATCGGCGTATGGAGAATACAGGAATGCTTAAACAGCTAAAAAAAGCAGGCGTAGCCATTCATGTTAGGTCGGCTTTCTTACAAGGTCTTTTATTGATGCCAAGCGAAAAAACCCCAGTATACTTTACTCCATGGGTGCCATTAATTAAACAGTACCATCAGTGGTTAAATCAACAAAGCCTCTCTCCTTTGCAGGCCTGCTTAAGCTATCTTAACCAACATAGTGATATCGATAAAATCATAGTCGGAGTAGATGATATTTGGCAGCTGAAACAAATAATTGCTGCAATTGATACTCCTATCACTGACATTCCTGACTTCTTGCAATCAGTAGATGAAGGTTTGATTAATCCGTCGAGGTGGCAGCTATGACATTAAAATTGGGAGTAATCGGCTCATCTGAAGGTAATGGGCATCCTTATTCATGGAGTGCTATTTTTAATGGTTACGATTCAGCGGCAATGGAAAAGTGTGGCTATCCCGTTATACCGCGTTATTTAGAACAACAGGACTGGCCTGCGAGTCAAATTAGCGCCGCTAAAGTCACTGCTATATGGACGCAGGAGATAGCGCTCTCTAAGCACATCGCCAAAGCCGCAAAAATCGAGCGAGTCGTGTCTTGCTATTCAGATATGATTGGACAAGTGGACGCCATTCTTTTGGCACGTGATGATGCTCACAATCATTTGCAGTATGCCGAACCCTTCTTACGTCAAGGCATCCCTATCTATATAGACAAACCCATTGCCTTATCAATTGACGACTTAGAAAAGCTATATGCTTTAGAACGATATCCCGGTCAGATTTTTACCTGCTCAGCGCTTAGATATAGTGAGCAGTTAGCCCTGACTACGGCGGATAAGCAAAGTCTGGGACCTATCAAACAGATCACCGCGTTTACCCCAAAGTCTTGGTCTAAATATGCTATTCATATTATTGAGCCTGTGCTAAACATGCTCTCTGAGGGTGACGAGCCAGTCGAAATGACTGCTCCTGCTACTAATAGAGCTGACAGCTCAGGTAGCCTAAAGGTTTGTTGGAGCAGTGGCATACAGACTAGCTTTTTTGCGCTTGGTGATGTGCAAACCCCAATCTCGATTAGAGTGTTTGGTACGAGTGGTTGGAAGGACTTTACCTTTACAGATTCATTCTCAGCTTTTAAAGCAGCTTTGCAAGCTTTTATACAAGGCATCTCAGACAAGAAGGTAATGTCAGATAGAGCATTTAATACAACAGTGGTGCAACTGCTTGAAAGAGGTAGCCAATGAAAGAGACGATCTTGATTACTGGTGGTACAGGTAAGTTTGGCAGGCAGTTTGTTAAGCATTTTGCCAATAAAGGCTGGCGGGTATTATTTACGACGACCTGTCAAGACAATGCCAATAGTTTAATGGAAGAGATAGCTGGCGACTGTTGTTTGATGCCGCTGATAGTGGATTTTACTCAACCGCAAGCGGTACAAGAGATCGTTAAGCACATTCAAGATACCGGCTATACCGTAAATCACTTGGTAAACAATGCGCGTAGCTTGTTGTTTTTGCAGACAGACTCATTAGGTCAGACCAGCCGTGAAGACTTTTTAGCTGAGTATTTGATGGATGTCGTTGTACCCTATGAGCTATCGATGTGGCTTTTTAATATCCAACCAAACGCGCTAAGCACCATTACTAATATAGGCTCTCAATACGGTATCGTCGCTGCCAATCCAGCTTTATACGAAGATTATCCAGCACAGTCGCCTATTCAATACGGGGTTGCTAAAGCAGCATTGATACATCTAACAAAGGAGTTGGCGGTACGCTTTGCCGAATTTGACATAAGGGTTAATTGTATTGCCTATGGCGGTGTCAGCGGGCGTGTTGATGATAGCTTTGAAGCCAGATACGCACAGCTTGCGCCAAGTGGTCGTATGTTATCTGAGTCTGAGCTCATAGGACCTCTAGATTTTCTAGTTTCAGAAAACTGTAAAGCCATCAATGGTCAAACCATTCAGGCTGATGGCGGGTGGACATTATGGTAAAACGTAGAATTGCCATTATTCCTGCTCGCGGCGGTTCGAAGCGAATCCCGAAAAAAAACATAACCGATTTTAATGGTCAGCCGATGATTGCCTGGACGATCAAAGCTGCTAGAGAATCAAAGTTGTTTGATCGCATCTTGGTCTCTACCGATGATTCAGCGATAGCCGAGGTATCTATCCGCGCTGGTGCTGAAGTGCCTTTTCTACGCGAAGACTTTGCTGATGATTATTCCACAGTCAGCGAGGCTACAACATTTGCCTTACAGCAGGCTATGGAGTATTGGAACGAAGAATATAGTGTGGTGGTCCAATTGATGGCTAATTGCCCATTACGAACTAGTGTGGATATCCAGTTGCTAGTTGCTATATTTGAAGCAAAGAAGCGCACGGCTCAAATTAGCTGCTTTGAATATGGATGGATGAACCCGTGGTGGGCGGCAACGATTAATGATGAGGGTAGACCCACTCAAGTTTTTTCTGAAACGTTGACTCAGCGCTCGCAAGACTTGCCTAAGCTTTATTGTCCAACGGGAGCTATTTGGATATCTACAGTGAAAGCGCTGTTGGCTCACCAGACGTTCTATTCACCAGATTACACATTTGAGCCAATATCATTAAAAAGCGCCATGGACATAGACGACTATGAGGATTTAGAAATTGCCAATGTATTAGTCGTAGCCAGTAAGCGCTCACCATGAAACCACTCACTATAAAAGAACCAAGCTGCAAAATTGTGTTTCGTTGTGACGCTTCTATTCAAATAGGAACCGGTCATGTCATGCGTTGTTTGACTTTAGCTAATGAAATGGCTCAACAAGGAGCTGAATGTGTTTTTATATGCCGTAGACACCACGGGAATTTGATTGAGGAAATTCAGAAGCATGGACATAAAGTGTATCCACTTCCTTTAGAAAATGACTTGTATATTGAAACAAACAATAAGACTGCACTTGCTCACGCTGATTGGCTGGCTAGTACACAATGTAGAGATGCTGAGCTAAGCCGATCGATAGTAAAAGCGATACAACCTTATTGGTTGATTGTTGATCACTATGCCTTAGATGAGAATTGGGAAAAAAGGCTACGTCAATATTGTAAAAAATTAATGGTAATCGATGATTTGGCAGATCGGAAGCATAATTGCGACGTCTTACTTGATCAAAACTTTGGTCGTGATCTGCAAGACTATGCTGCCTATGTTAATGAAGATTGTGAATTACTATGCGGATCTGTATATGCGTTACTCAGGCCTGAATTTGCAGAGTGGCGAAGCTACAGCTTAGAGCAGCGTCAGCATAATAAGTTGGCAAGTATTTTGATTAATTTAGGTGGAGTTGATAAGGGTAATATTACAACCAAAATCCTGAAAGTACTGCAAACTAAATCTCTACCTGATCACTGTTCAATTACCATCGTTATGGGTTCGACATCACCATGGATTGAGGCAGTAGAACAACAAGCCGCGATAATGCGGTGGCGTACGGTAGTAAAGGTAGGGGTAGATAATATGGCTGAGCTAATGGCCAATAGTGATTTGGCTATCGGCGCCGCAGGGTCGACCTCATGGGAGAGGTGCTGCTTGGGACTGCCAACTATTATGCTGGTTTTAGCGGATAACCAACAGGTTATTGCTAACGTATTAGAAGGTGTGGGGGCGGCACTGACATTCGATATAGCTATGTTGGAGGCTGAGCCATTAGTATTTGATCAAGGTATAGAGTCAGTCGCACCTAAGATGAGAGAGATGAGCAAGGCTGCTAGCGCAGTTACTGATGGGCTAGGAGCAACACGGCTATCTAAGATTTTACTCCAATAGCTCTAAAGGAAATGCTATGAAAATCAGCTTCTTATGTAGTAATCCTAGACACCCTGTCAACGACTATCTATATGCATGGATAAAAAAGAACAATAGCAAACATGAGATAGAGCTAGTGCGTCAGAAAAAGGATCTGTCTGGAGGAGATGTATTATTTTTAGTTTCTTGTACAGAGATTATAAATAATCAAGATCGTATGGCTTATATTAGCTGCCTGGTACTGCATGCCAGTGACTTACCTAAAGGTAGGGGTTGGAGCCCTCATATATGGAGCATTTTAGAAGGAAAAGAGGAACTGACTTTAACACTGTTAGAAGCTAGTAATAATGTCGATAGCGGCAAAATATGGAAAAAATTAAATTTTCAAGTGCCTAAACATGCGTTATGGGATGAAATTAATCACCAAATATTTGAAAAAGAATTGGAGTTAATTGATTTTGCTATTAGCAACTTTAAGAGTGTTTCACCTAAGCCACAAGACCCAGATATAGAGCCAACTTATTATCCCAAACGCACACCAACTGATAGTGTAATTGATCCCTCTAAAAGTATTGAGAGTCAATTTGATAAAATCCGAGTCTGTGATCCTGATCGATTTCCTGCTTATATAGAGCTGTATGGAGAGAAATATAAGATTATTTTGGAGAAGGAAAATGACAAATAATATTCATATTGATGGTCGCATCATAGGTCGTAATCGAGCCCCTTATATCATTGCTGAGATGTCGGCAAACCATAACGGCCAACTTGATGTAGCTCTGCGTATTATAGAAGAGGCCAAACGCGCCGGTGCTGACGCCATTAAAATGCAAACGTACAGGCCTGATACGATTACTTTAAAGTCAGACTTGCCGGATTTTCAAATTTCAGATGGTTTATGGGCTGGACGTACTTTATATGATTTGTACGAGTGGGCTCATACACCTTGGGACTGGCATAAGCCGCTGTTCGATTATGCTCGTCAACTAGGTATTACGATATTCAGCTCTCCTTTTGACAGCACTGCCGTAGATCTACTAGAGGATTTAGGGGCCCCTGCATACAAAATAGCTTCTTTTGAAGCAGTTGACTTAGCATTGATTAAGTACGTTGCTAGCACTGGCAAGCCAATGATTATATCTACCGGTATGGCCAGTGCCGAAGAGATAGAAGAAGCTATAGATGCTGCACGTGTAGGTGGATGTAGAGAGCTT
Source organism: Psychrobacter sp. DAB_AL32B (assembly GCF_002224105.1). Taxonomy (NCBI): domain Bacteria; kingdom Pseudomonadati; phylum Pseudomonadota; class Gammaproteobacteria; order Moraxellales; family Moraxellaceae; genus Psychrobacter; species Psychrobacter sp. DAB_AL32B. The sequence goes on from NZ_NEXU01000081.1 coordinate 46,264, forward strand.
GCTATTTTGCACTGTGTCAGTGGTTACCCTGCGCCAGCTGCCGATTACAACCTGCGTACTATTCCAGATATGATAGAGCGCTTTGGGCTAGTGACAGGTTTGTCAGATCATACTCTTGATAACACTACAGCGGTCACTAGTGTTGCCCTTGGAGCCTCTATTATAGAGAAGCACTTTACCCTTGATCGTAATGGTGGCGGACCTGATGATAGCTTTTCGCTAGAGCCTGCAGATTTAGCTGCCTTATGTCGTGATACCAAGACCGCTTGGCAAGCGTTAGGACAGGTGGATTATAGTCGAAAAGCCAGTGAAAAAACCAACGTCAAATTTCGGCGCTCATTGTATTTTATACAAGATCTGGAGGAAGGCGATACTATCACTGGAGAGGCTGTACGCAGTGTGCGCCCTGGATTTGGTTTGGCGCCAAAGTATCTAGCTAACATTATAGGTAAAAAGGTAATACGAAACGTTAATGCCAACACTGCTATTACTAGCGATACTGTAGAAGGGTTTTTTGAATAAAGACCATGAGAATAATTAATGTTTCTTTATATGGTTTATGAGTATATGTCTTCATATTTTCTTGAATTTGAAATAATTTTCATGACGTTCGAAAAAATAACTAATAATTAACATTTTAATAGGTTGTAATAAGATATTTATATTTAAGACGGTCGAACGATTAAGTATTTTGGAGTGTATAAGATGGATGTGTTTATCGTAAGAACTAGACTACAGTCTTTAATTGTTGAAAAAATAATAAATGTAGAGAATATAAGTAAATATATCTTAGTATTTTGTTATCTTGATAATAAATATGAAGATGACTCTAAATATTATACTACTTACAAAAGAATCAGGGAGAATGCCTTTTTTACTATAAATGTATTTTGCAGTAGTAAAGTTTCGGTCAATTTTATAAAGTTTTTTTTGACACAGTTAATGGTATTTATAACTAACGGTAAAGTTTTTTTAGCGGTAATCGATAGCTATCCTTTCGCGCTTTCAAATAGATTTTTTCCTAGTTTAGAGATTAATACATTCGACGATGGTTCATATAATTTGATTAAGTCTTCAGCGTATTTTAATGAGACAGCTCTTGCTAGGAAAGGAGTTAAAGGGCTTGTTTCTAAAATGGTTTTCCCCAAAGGAGGAGCTAAGTATTTAAGAGATAGAACCAAGCGTCATTATACCGTTTTCCCTGATTTAGATAATATTGTAGAAAAAGATAGAGTAGTCAATCTTGATTGGGATTGGAGTGAACTTTTAGACAATAGAGACTTAGATAAATTGCCAGCGCGCACGGATGCTATTTTATTAGGAACCGCGTTTCAGGATTTCAGTATTAAACAGCAAGTAAAGCTTAAAAAAAATATAATGAAAATCATTGATGATGTAGGGTTGTATATAATGCATCCGCGTGAAGAGAATTGGTTAGAGCATTCTAAAGTAGTTAAATTGCATAGTCCTGCGGAAGCAGTACTAAAGTATATACAAAGTACTAATAATAATGAATTAATAGTATACCATATTGACACAACAGTCTCTTATTCCTTAAAAAGAAATGAGCATATTAGGTTTATTAATTTGCTTTCTGAAGTTTGATTAATGGTATTAAACAGGTGGTTTTTGATAGGCTGTTTTAATATGTGGAATTATACGAGTTATAGAAAGTGTTTCTATGAGTACGAAGAAAAAAATATAACAAGATTTTTAGACAACACTCTGCTTAAAAAAGGCTAAGTAATAATGAAAAAAATTGCGTTTTTTTTACCAGACCTTCGGTGTGGCGGTGCAGAAAAGGTAGCTCTTTTACTAGCTAATGAATTTATACAACAGGGTTTTAATGTTGATATGGTTCTAAGCAAGGCACAGGGAGAATTCTTATCAGAGTTAAACAGCCAAATTCGAGTTGTAGACTTGAAAGCAGATCGTATACGTTATGTGTTTAAGCCTTTATTAAAATATTTTAAAAGTGAAAAGCCAGATGTAGTATTAGCATCAATGTGGCCTTTGACGTTATTGGCAGTTGTAGCATTTAAGTCAGCGAAACTATCTGGCTCGGTTGTAGTCTCAGATCATACAACATTTTCTCAAGCTCCTTTGATGCAAAAAAGATCAATGCGCTGGTTTTTTAAATATAGTTTAAGCTTAGTTTATCCTTTTGCTAATGCGATAGTTGCAGTATCTGATGGTGTAGCTGACGATTTGTGTGGACTAGGTGGGCTAAAACGTAGAGGTATTACAGTTATATCTAATCCTGTAGAAATTAATACAGATCTTTGTACAGAAGAGGAAGGCTATAGAAATTGGAAAAGTCATAGTGGTAAAAAAATAATCGCTGTTGGTGCTTTAAAAAAAGAAAAAGATTATCCATCGCTGCTAGAAGCATTTTCCCTTCTTCTTAAAAAAGAAGATGCTTACCTAACGATATTGGGGCAAGGAGATTTATTAACTGATTTAAAAGCTTTAGCCATAAAGTTAGAGATAGCTGATCGAGTTAACTTTGCAGGCTTTAGTAGAAAACCTTCTGCATGGTTGGCCTCATCTGACTTATTAGTTCTTTCATCTAACTGCGAAGGCTTTGGTAACGTATTGATTGAAGCAATGAGTGTTGGTACCCCAGTTGTTTCTACCGACTGTCAGTCAGGACCAAAAGAAATTCTTGAAAATGGAAAATATGGAATATTAGTACCAGTTGGTGATGTTAGCGCTTTAGCTCAAGCTATGTGTAAATCTATTAATGATAAACATGATGAAAATGCTTTAAAGAGTCGTGCGGCTGATTTTTCAGTGGATAAAATTGCGAAACAATATATCGAGGCTTTTAAATAATGTGTGGATTATTAGGAGTTGTTGATTATAAAAAGAATATAAATACGAGCTTATTTAAGGAGATGTTAAATAGCTTGAAACACCGTGGCCCAGATGATGAGGGTCTAGAGGTTTTTTCTTTAGATTCATGCTCTATATTTCTAGGTCATAGAAGGCTTTCAATAATAGACATCAGTTCTAATGGTCATCAGCCTATGCTCTACGAACACCTAGCTATTATATACAACGGAGAGGTTTACAATTTCAAGGATATACGACAGGAACTAATATTAAATGGTTACTCATTTGACTCCAATACTGACACGGAAGTAATTTTAAAATCATATCATTTATGGGGAACACATTGCGTAGATAAGTTTAGAGGTATGTTTGCATTTGCAATTTACAATGCCAAACAACAAGAGATTAAAATCTTCCGCGATCGTGCAGGTGTAAAACCTCTATATTATTCTTTAACAGATGATGCATTAATATTTTCAAGTGAATTAAAGCCTCTTCTGAATTATCCTGATTTCAATAAAGATATAGATTTCGAAGCTGTATCTTCTTATCTGCAGTTTGGTTATATTCACGCTCCAAAAACCATATTTAAAAATGTCCAAAAGCTTCTTCCTGGACATTATTTAAAATATGATATTGCCTCAAAAAATTTGGTAAAAGAGTGCTACTGGAATATTAATGATTTTTATGAGAATCAGGTTGCGACAGATAATGTTGTAGATGAGCTAGAATCTATTATAACAGAAGCCTTCAACTTACGAATGATAGCAGATGTTCCTGTAGGTGTTTTTCTTAGTGGTGGAATAGATAGCTCTTTAGTAGCAGCTATTGTCCAAAAAAATAGCAAGATACCTATAAATACTTTTACTATTGGGTTTGAAGATAAAAGATTCGATGAATCTAACTATGCTAAAGATATTGCAGAATATCTAGGTACAAATCATACTGAACTTATTTGCAAAAAAGAAGATGTCTTAGCAACTATAAAAAAGTTATCAAAGATATTTGATGAGCCATTTGCAGATAGTTCAGCTATACCAACTGTCTTGGTTTCTGAGCTTGCAAAAAAACAGGTATCGGTTGTGCTCTCTGGCGATGGTGGTGACGAATTATTTTGTGGGTACCCAAGCTATGCACTGATGGAAAAAAGGTTTCAGCTCCTATCTAAAATTCCATTTAGAAAAAAATTAAAAAAGTTATCTAATGTACTTCCTGTCCCTGCTTTTATGCAAAATAAAGTTAATAAAAAATTATATAAAAAGTTTATAAAGTTTATAAAGTTTAAAAATATGCTAGACCATGATGATATTGTCAATAGCTTTAAAGTTGCAAATTCTGTTTTTTCAAAGGATGAGATTAAAAATTTAATACAAGCAGATTATTATTTTTCCAAAGATACACCTGCTACTACATCGAATTTAGAAAAAATGATGATTTCAGACTTTAAAGGTTATTTACCTGATGATTTAATGGTTAAAATTGATAGATCAACAATGAGTGCTTCTTTGGAAGGGCGAGAACCTTTGCTTGATAATAAAATAATTGAGTTTGCTGCGAGTTTACCAATTTCGTATAAAAAAGACAAAGAAATATTAAAAAATATTCTAGGTCGTTATATTCCTAAGGACTTGTTTCTTAGGAAGAAACAAGGTTTTGGTATACCAATAAATTACTGGCTCCGTGAAGATCTTAAGTATCTTTTAGATCAATACTTAAGTGAAGATTTGATCAAAGAATATAATATTTTTAATTATAATTATGTATCCAAGCTATTAGAATTATTTTATGCAGAAAAAAACGATGATAACAAAGTTTGGGTTTTATTAATGTTTCAAATGTGGTTCTCAGAAAATATAGATTCTAATAAATGTAATAGATAGCTTTTGTATT
>NZ_NEXU01000082.1:0-7712 GCF_002224105.1 Psychrobacter sp. DAB_AL32B
ATTGTTATCAAAAAATATAGATTCTAATAAATGTAATATATATCTTATTTATTAAGTAATATTTATAGATATATATATATATAGATATAGATATAGATATAGATATAGATATAGGTATAGGTATAGGTATAGGTATAGGTATAGGTATAGGTATAGGTGTTTTATTTTCGTATAATTATTATATGACCTAATCTGATTTTAATAACCAGTTTTTTAAAATTATACGCAACAATTATAGATTTTTTATAAAAAAAAGAGGGTGGGTTTATGGGAAATGAATTATTTAAAAAAATTATATTTTCTATATTGGCAAAACAGACTAGGTTGGAATCTAGGAAAAAGATGTTGGTTAAAAACAACATAGTAACAGTTCTTAACTTGCATAGAGTGTCACCTGATACAGGTAGTGCTTATAAAGCAATATGTCCGTCATTTTTTGATAAGATAATTAGTTATCTAAAAAAAGAATTCCATATTTGTTTATTTAGTGATTTTGAAAAAATAAAAACAAAAAAGCCTAAATTAATACTATCGTTTGACGATGGCTATAAAGATTTTATAGATTATGTAGTGCCTATATTAGATAAACATAATGTTCGAGTCAATCAAAACGTAATTCCTTACTGTATGGAAACAGGTTTACCTCCTGTAAATGTTATGCTACAGGACTTTATTGGAAAGGCGCCTACTGAACTTCTAAAAAAAATACCTTTAGAAATAGATACCACTATTATTGACCGATATAAATTAGGTACAAAAGCATCTTTTCTTATTAAGTATCTTCCTGAAGTTGAATTTATATCTTGCAGAGCTGAGTTACTAGAATTTTTATTAAACTATCCAGAATTTCTTTGTGCTTCAGTAATGACTAAAAAAGATGTCATGCAGTTATCTTCGATACATGAAATTGGTGCTCACTCCTTTGAGCATTTATCAATGGAAAATCAGAGTGAGGAGTATTTTTTAACTGATTTAAAAAAATGTAAGGAGTATTTTTTAGAAAGCCTGTTTCTTGATTGTAATATTTATTGTTTTCCAAATGGCAGTGCCTTAGCTGAGCAGATAGTTCTTGCTAAAAAATACGGTTTCCAAAATGTTTTATTGGTAGGTAATAAGTATAGCAATGCTACTAGCGGTATTTTCCATAGGTTTACATTTGATGTAAGTAGTATGAATGAGGCGAAATATAAATCATTTGGTAGAAGGGCTCTGTTGATATGAAAATTATTAATTTTATAAGTAATTAACCGAATTATAATTAATTATATCAAAATATTATATATTTATATATTTATATGCAGTTATGATTTTTTTATAAAATTACCCTAAAGTTATACTCTATTTCCTAGACTTATTATAGGAAAATGACTTTAGTGTAATTTCATCTTTATGTGTTTATTAATATAGTATGCCTAGCTTTATATATACCTCAAAAATATGCCGGAGTATCTATGAATAACTCAGTATTGTTTATCTCTTATGATGGCTTGCTAGATCCTTTAGGTGGTAGCCAAATACTACCGTATTTATATAGTATCCGTCAGCATCCTCGTCCTTTACATATCTTAAGCTATGAAAAACCTGAACGTTTTAAGGCGGGTGGTGAATTATTAAAAGCAGAGTTGGCTAGTTCTGGCATAGGATGGACACCTTTGTCTTTCACTACGCGTTTCGGTAGGTTAGGCAAGCTTTGGGATTTGTCTCGCATGTATGAAGTTGCTCTATATTTGCAGCTTAAACATCGTTTTGGAGTGATCCATTGCCGAAGCTATCAAGCCATGCAGGTTGGAGCATTACTGCGTAAGCTTACAGGAGTAGAGGTCTTGTTTGATATGCGCGGCCTTTGGGTCAACGAAAGAGTCGATGGTGATATTTGGAAGCTAGATAGCAGTATTGACGCTTCAATATTTAAAATCTATAAGCGTGTAGAACGCAGCCTTCTTTTGAACGCTAGTCATATTGTGGCTCTCACAGAACGAGTAGTACCTGAACTGTATAAGTTATCCCCAGATATGTCTGCTCCCATTTCAGTGATTCCTTGCTGTGCAGACTTTGAGCATTTTAGCTTGCCTACCGCTGAGCAGCGTATTCTTACTCGTAAGGAGCTAGGATTACCTGAAAATGCTTTTGTACTCTCATACCTAGGCTCTTTGGGGACTTGGTATATGTTAGACGAAATGCTACAACTATTCGGCCAAGCAGCTACTGAGCGAGAAGATGTACACTTTTTATTGATTACTAAAGATTGGCGAGCAGAGCATGAGTCATTAATAAGTGCTCTTGGCTTGTCACATTTGCGTACGCGTATACATGTCCATGAAGCCACCCGTGACCAAGTGCCTTCTTATATAGGCTGCTCTGATTTAATGCTAAGCTTCATCAAGCCTGCTTATTCAAAAATAGCGAGCTCACCTACTAAAATGGCAGAAGCGCTGGCGGTAGGGGTGCCGGTAGTTAGTAATGCTGGAATTGGTGACATAGATAACATGACTGCTAGGCTAAAAGCCGGGGCAGTTATAAATCTGGATGAGCCTGATAGCTTATCTGATATCGTATCCTCACTTGATAGTCTTAAGAAGATGGGAGGACACAATCTACGTGCGCGAGCTAAAGCCGAATTGGATCTTCATGTTGCAGAGTTAAGTTATAAAAAGGTTTACGAGCAGCTGGAGCATACACTATGACCGATGATTCAGCTGCTAGGTTATTTATTACAGATGTTTGTGGCACATTGGTTTATGACGATACAACATTAGGCCTGCTCAGAGTGCATTTTTCTCAGCAGCCTGAACGTCAATGGCGTTTGCCAATGTTTCGTGCTTTGACCGCACATCGTAGTCCGTTTCGATTAGGAGTAGCAGTGATTGAACGTCTCACTGGTAAACATGTTTTAAAACAGCTACTCGTCAGAATGATGAAAGACGATACGGTCAGCTCTCTCGAATTAAATGCAGAAATTTATGCACAATGGTTATTGGATAATAGAAAAGTCCCTTCTGTTTGGAATGTCATTACACCTGCGATAAAAGACAAACACATAATATTGGCTTCTGCCAGTTTACAACCCATCGTTTCGGCACTGGCAAAGCAGCTGGGTGTAAGGTTTGTTGCTAGTGAGCTTGAGAGTAGTGACGGTGTTTTAACAGGTCGTTATAAAAGTGACTTAACTGGATTAAAGTTACAAGCATTAAGTGATCTTATTGGTAATGACCTGAGTAGCAGCTTTTATGATGCTATCAGTGACAATATTACAGATCAAGAGTTACTAAGTGGTGCAAAGAGAGCTTATGTGGTTCTGCATAAAGCGTCACATAAGGAGCGCTGGGCAGGATTAACCGCTACTTATATAAGGCTAAACCAATGAATATGTTATATATATTGCCATTTAGTTACTTCTATAATACTCGTCTGCGTAATGGAAGTTGGGTTTTTCATGCTCTATTTGAGTGGCTAAGTGCGGCAATACTTGTTATGGCTCTTGGTAATTTACCACCGTTTCAAGCTTTGATACAGGCTATCCTAGTATATTTTGCATTTATCAGTTTGTATGAGATCGGCTATCTTGTAAATGACTTATTCGCGGCACGTAAAGAGAAAGATGGTCGTCGACGCGGTCCTCAAAATGCGCCTAGTATGTGGGTTTTCACGTGGATTGCTTTTCGAATAATGGCTTTTATAGCATTAACTGTTCTACTAAATATGCAAGAGGTATTGGCATGGTGGAGTTTCTTTTTAGCTTTATCCATCGTCTTTGCTCTTCATAATATTTTTGTTGATCGTGAGTTCAAGGTGGCAACCTTTCTTTGGTTAGCCTGGTTTCGATTTATGGCACCAGTCATATTTGTGGTAGAAGATCGTTATAGAATGGGTATCGCCCTAGCAGCAAGTATCGGTTATGCGGCTTTTCGTCTTTTTGGTTATCTTGATAGTAAAGGCTTGCTAAAGATGCCTGGTCGTCAAAGAATTCGTTTTAGACTGGTATTTTTTTTGATGCCTTTGACTGGAGTTTTAGCATTAGCTCCTTACGATGAAGCTCGTGGTTTTGTTTTACTCTGTGCTGTTTATTCTACTATCGCGTTAGCGGCTGCCGGTAGCAGTTGGTTACGTCACGGTCATCTAGACTAAGGAGTATTTAATGTGTGGTATTGTTGGTTTTCGCCAAAACTCATCAAGTAATATAGACATACGTGGTTGTATCGCTCAGATGAATGATACTCTTTATCATAGAGGTCCAGATGCTAGCGATAGTTGGCTGGATGAAACTATTGGCTTAGCGCTTGGTCATCGGCGTTTAGCCATTCTAGAGCTGTCGCCTGCAGGCGCACAGCCCATGCATTCTGTGTGTGGACGATATGTGCTTGTATTTAATGGTGAGATATATAACCATCTGCAACTACGTCAACAGCTTAATCAAGAAGGCTTCTTACTCGAATGGAGAGGGCATTCAGATACAGAGACCATGCTCGCTTGTTTCGTGGCTTGGGGTATAGAGAAAACACTACAAGCTATGGTAGGTATGTTTGCCATTGCTCTATGGGATAAGCAAACAAAACTACTGACTCTAGCTAAGGATAGGATGGGTGAAAAACCTTTATATTGGGGTTGGCAAGACGATAGTTTATTCTTTGGTTCTGAATTAAAGGCTTTGAAAGCACACCCTATGTTCAAAGCAGATATTGATCGTGATTCAATCACTTTACTGTTGCGTCACAACTGCATTCCTGCTCCTTATAGTATTTATCAAGGCATTAAAAAGTTGCGACCTGGTTATTGGTTACAATTGCCTTTAGCAGAATTGGAAACAGCTAAAATAGCGGTACCCAAGGCCTACTGGAGCTTTAATACTGTAGCTGAAACAGGGCTAGAAAATCCTTTTACTGGCAGTCCAGAGCAAGCAGTTGATATTTTAGAATCAGCACTTATGGAGAGTATCGGCAGTCAAATGCAATCAGACGTTCCACTTGGTGCTTTTTTAAGCGGTGGTATAGATAGCAGTACAGTAGTTGCATTAATGCAAGCACAAAGCGAGCAGCCAATTAAGACTTTTACTATTGGTTTTGAGGATGAAGGATATAACGAGGCAACGCATGCAAACGCTGTGGCCAAGCACATTGGTACTGAACATACTGAGTTTTATATAACCCCTAAAGATGCTTTATCAGTGATACCGAAATTATCGTCTATATACTGTGAGCCATTTTCAGATAGCTCACAAATCCCGACCTTTTTAGTCAGTCAGTTAGCAAGTGAGCATGTGACGGTTGCTCTAAGTGGTGACGGGGGTGATGAGCTATTTGGAGGCTACAATCGCTACCTCATGGCTCAGCAAGTTTGGAATAAAAATCGTAAATTGCCTAGATCAATGAGAAGATTGGCGTCGACGACACTGACTGCTTTCGCACCCAAGAGCTGGGATGCTATGTTCACAACGCTTAATCCTATTCTCCCTAAAAGATTTCGGTTGAGCGCTCCTGGTGATAAGGCTCACAAGCTAGCAGGTGTGCTAAATATTGATAGTGAACAGGACTTTTACCAGTCATTGACCAGTCATTGGCAGCAGCCTGAGAAGTTAGTCATAGGTGCAAAAGAACCTAGTACTTTGATAAGTGACATAAACTGTTGGCCGAAAACAGATAGTTTTCAACATGCGATGATGGCTATGGACGCACAGACTTATATGGTTGATGATATTTTGGTAAAGGTTGATCGCGCTGCTATGGCTAATAGTCTAGAAACGCGAGTGCCGATGCTAGATCATCGTATTGTTGAATTAGCCTGGAAAATGCCATTGGATTACAAAATACGTAATGGGGAAGGTAAGTGGTTGCTGAAGCAGGTACTATTTCGTCACGTCCCTCGCCAATTGATTGAACGACCTAAAATGGGGTTTAGCCTACCTTTACACGATTGGTTACGTGGTTCATTACGGGATTGGGCTGAAGCATTATTAGATGAAAAGCTGTTACTACAGCAAGGTTATTTTTATCCCGCACCCATACGTATGATGTGGACAGAACACCTGAGTGGTAAATATAATCATCAAGATCAACTATGGAATATATTAATGTTCCAAGCCTGGCTTGAGACCCAATGATTTATATGGATAGCGAAATTATGATTATATTTATTTTTTTGAATGTATGCAATTATTAGACTACAATCAGCATGACACCTTTTAAGACATAGCCGTACAAAGCCAGTAGGTTAAATTAGAATAATGCCCAATATGCTAATCACAACAGTCCCTTAATAGTAGCCAAAACAGACATGTAATTTTAATTTTTTATTAAAAATATAGAGACAAACTAATGTCAGACCTAAGTTGGATTTATACGTATGGATTTTTAGGTATCAGACTTTTTGAGTTACCTAGTCTGCTGATATGCTGGTTGCTAATTGTTACTGTCGGATACAAGTTTAAGGTTCCCTCCAATTATCAAGTAGTCCTTGCTTTACACTGTTTGCTTCCTTTCATTCTAAATGACGTATTGTTTAGTACTTCATATATGGGCGATCAGTTTAGGTACTGGGAGGGCGTGAATGCGATAAGATCTGGAGAACTGGGTTTGATTGAAGCATTCACAGGTGGTGATAATGTCTTTCAAGCCAGTGCTATGCTTGCACTGTTACCATTTCCATCTCCAGTTTCTCCTATTAGTCTAGGATTCTATAATACTTTTCTCTATATCGTTTTGTTCTTCGTTTTGTATGTCAAAAATATTTTTACAAAAGTATCAATATGGTTTTATCTGTTGTTTCCAAGCATGGCTCTATACACAGCTCTAAGCTTGCGTGAAACTCTAATTCTATTTTTTATGGTGCTAACTGTTGTTTATGCCCGTGAGTCTAAGATCCTTAAAAGCATTTTATTTATTATTCCTTTATACTTAATTAAATTCCAGAACTTTTTTATTTTAGGTCCTATTGTTCTAATGTATTTTATTTTCAATGTGGCCAAAAAGGGTATGGGGTTAGCAAAAGCAGTAATTATAAGCCTGATTAGTCTAGCTGGATTGCTTATTTCTGCTCCAATAGCTATCCCTCAAATTAATCATTTTAGGGCGGCTATGTTTGTAGAAGATGGAGGAAAAGCTGAAGAAATCATGCTTATTTCTGGCGCAGGAGAGTTTGTTGTTGAAGGTTTGACGTCGGGTGTTTACTTCTTGTCTAAACCATTTATATGGGAAGCGAGCGGCCTCTTACCTTTGATTCAGTCATTTGAGAATTTATTTGTACTTGCTATTTTATTTCTGATAACACGTAAAGCTTGGATGAAAAGTCCTGACAAGCTTGCTTTTTGGTTATTATTTATGGCGTTATCCATGTCTGTATATGGCTTAGTTGTATTTAACTATGGAACAGCTGTTCGTTATAGATATCCATTCTTTATTATATATGTACTGTTCGTATGTGCTGACTGCGAAATTCGCACATTATTTCCTAATAAAAAACTTCCAAATAAGAACCCACTTCCTAAAATCAATCAGTAAAAATCCTTCACCACCTCTCTCAAAGGTATAAATATAAATTATTTATGTCTTCCTATTGTAATTAGTATGAAAATTACCTATAGTATATTCATATATGCGAATATATAAATATAATTTGAGTCGAATTTTAGTTTGCAGTATTAATAATGATATTCATGGCTATTCTTTTTATACGATTTAAATAACTAAGCTGAAAAATTATGCCTAAGAGAAAAAGGTTTC
>NZ_NEXU01000083.1:0-59891 GCF_002224105.1 Psychrobacter sp. DAB_AL32B
TATCTTTAATTAACCGTCCAAGTTTCGGGGGTCAGTTCATATATTAGGGGTTTTTTTCTAATAAGGCTCATAAACAATTTTTGCTAAGTTTTATGCCCGTACATGGAAAAGGTTGTAGTCTATAAATAGAAGCGTATCAACGATTAATAAGTACTAAATTTACCGTTATGCAAGCTACGGTCATAAATTAATCCTATCATTTATAGCCTCAATCATTATAATAGGCAACAATCACGCGCTGAGTATTATGTATTCCGCATTGGTATACGTAAATGAGAGACATCAGCACGGCGATCAAAGATAAAATAACGTATTTATTATCTAACTTATCATTTATTAGGAGCTCATCATGGCTATCGAACGCACTTTATCTATCATCAAACCTGACGCTGTTGGCGGCAACCATATCGGCGCTATTTATGAGCGTTTTGAACAAGCCGGTCTAAAAATCGTTGCTGCTAAAATGCAACAATTAGATGACGAAAAAGCAGGCGGTTTTTACGCTGAGCATGCTGAACGTCCATTTTACAATGACTTAAAATCTTTTATGATGTCAGGTCCAGTATTGGTATCAGTATTAGAAGGCGAAAATGCTATCGCTAAGCATCGCGAAATCATGGGCGCTACTAACCCAAAAGATGCTGACAAAGGCACTATCCGTGCTGATTTCGCTAGCAGCATCGATGAAAACGCGGTTCATGGTTCTGATTCAGCTGAGTCAGCTGCACGTGAAATCAGCTACTTCTTCAATGAAGATGAAGTTTGTGCACGTACACGTTAATAGCAGTTTTTATTAACAGCCGCTATTATAAACAATAAACAATAGCGCTGATTAATAATTAGTGTAGCGAAACGGCTTATATCTTTTGGTATAAGCCGTTTTAGCTATTATAATAGTCTGACTATGTATTGAAATTTTAATTATTCTCCCTCATTATTGGTTTTACTTAGCGTTATCAATCCTTTATCAGTATGTTGTTATCAGTTTGTGATAAAAAATGCGCTCATAACGGATTGCTCATGCATTCATATATTGGGTATGTTTAGCAACACCCATCTCAACAATTGCATCGCTTATATCAGCAAATGAAAAAAGGTTACTTATTATGTCGACTGTTCAAATTCCTGTCCAACATGTCCCAGCCAAGACTGCTAACAGCATCAAATTGGTAGATGAGGCGCAGGCGAAAACCAATCTACTAGGTATGACCCAAGCGCAATTGGCGGATTACTTTAAAAGTATTGGCGAAAAACCGTTTCGCTCGACGCAAGTTATCAGATGGATTTATCAGCAAGGGGTGACTGACTTTGAGCAAATGACCAATCTAAGCAAGTCATTGCGCGATAAACTGTCAGCCAATGCCTGCGTCATCCCGCCAAAAGTCATCCATCGTCAATATAGCGATGATGGCACGCGTAAGTGGGTATTTGAAGTCACTGGTGGCTCATTGGTTGAGACGGTATTGATTCCAGCAGATGATAGCAAACTGAATGGCCGTAAGACTTTGTGTATCTCATCGCAAGTGGGCTGTGCGCTTGATTGTAGCTTTTGTAGTACTGGTAAGCAGGGCTTTGAGCGTGACTTAACGGCAGCCGAAATTCTCGGTCAATTGTGGGTTGCTAATGCTTCTTATATGACTGATAAAAACGACAGCTTAGAGAGCGTCGATCATAGCTTATGGGAAAATAATGTTACTAACGTGGTCATGATGGGCATGGGTGAGCCATTATTAAATTATCGTCCTGTTGTCAGCTCAATGGAGCTGATGCTGAGCGATCATGCGTATGGTTTGTCAAAGCGCCGTGTAACACTATCAACGTCAGGTGTGGTTCCTAAGATGTATGAGCTGGCACAAGAGCTTGATGTTGCTTTAGCGATTTCATTACACGCACCAAATGATGAGCTGCGTAATGAACTGGTACCGATAAATAAAAAATATCCGCTAGAGCAGTTGATGGCGGCCGCGAGAAATTACGTTTTTGACGTAAATCCACGCCATAAAAAGCACGTCACTATTGAATATGTGATGTTAGATGGTGTCAACGACAGTAATGAGCACGCTGAGCAACTGGTCACCTTATTAGGTGATTTACCAAGTAAGATTAACTTAATACCGTTCAATCCTTTTCCGCATGCCAATTATGACAAGTCGAGCAATAATCGCATTCATGCCTTTAGCAATATACTAAGTGACGCAGGTTTTGTCTGTACCATTCGTCAAACCCGCGGTGATGATATTGATGCCGCTTGTGGGCAATTAGTTGGGCAAGTAGCAGACAGAACACGTCGTTCAGCTGCTTGGCAGCAAAGCATTAAAGACCGTGAAAATATTTAACGCACAGATTTAAGTCTAAGGGCTCAAGCACAATTTAAAGAAGCTTGCTGACCGTTTTTAGCACGCTTTAACTGTCATTTTTCCGTCTTAATAGTAACAGAAATGTAGCCATAGTGATTAATAACCACTAATTAGCAACTAAATTGTACTTAAGTGGGTTAAATCTATTAAACTGATGCCTCGATGATCGAACGCATTGAATCACAGTTTTATGATGGTAGCCATGATGACTTCTAAGAATTCTTATCAGTTTAAATATCAACCTTCTTTTTCTCCTGCGATAAAGCGCTTAGGCTCTACAGTCTTTCATGCTAATAATAGGCAGTGTGTCTTGCTTGCAGGTGCGCTGAGTGCTCTGCTGCTGTCCGGCTGCCAAAGCACACCGACCAATGATTTATTAAATGGCACCCCTTATCAAACTTCAACGCGACCGAATGATGATCGTAATTTAGATCAGCAAGAAATTGCTCGCGTTCGAACGACACTTGCTGCACAATATATTCGCAAAAACGAGCTTGATGCAGCACAGCGTCAACTCGAAAAAGCCTTGGCTGCCGATAGCCGTTATGCGCCAGCCTATGATATGATGGGCGTTTTGATGCAGCAAGAGGGCAGCCGCCTTAATCTTGAAAAAGCCGATCAGTATTTTAAAAAAGCCATTGCGTTTGATAAAGAATTTTATCAAGCAAATAATAATTATGGCGTTTATTTGTCGCAGATGAAGCGCTACAAAGAGGCGGCAGCACAGCTTGAGATTGCAGGCGCCGCGCTAGGCTATGAAGGTCGTATTGGTGCGTTAGAAAATTTAGGTCGTACTTACCTTCAGCTAAACGATCACCCAGCCGCGGCCAAAGCTTTTTTGCGTGCCTTAGAAGGTAATCGTAATAGTATTATTGCTCACATTGAGTTGGTTGATTTATTACTCGAGCAGCAGCGTGTGCAGCAAGCACAAAGGCTTTATGATGAAACATTGATATTGGTTAAGGGGGATGTTATTAGTCCGCGTCTACTCTTACAAGGTATCAAACTTGCCGCTGCGCAAAACAACATAGCAACGCGCCAGCAATTGGCACAGCAACTTTTATCCGCTTATCCGCTAAGCGATGAAGCAAAACAACTTAAGACTTGGCTTAATAATCCAGAGGCACCATGGAAATGACCAACCCATCATCAAACACTCAATCTAACGCTCAGGGATCATTTGGTGCCATGTTGCAGCAAGCCCGTAAAACTAAGCAAGTAAGTTTAGAGGACGCGGCCGCTGAGTTATTTATTTTAAAACGTCATTTGCAAGCATTAGAAAATGAAGATTTTGCTGTGCTACCACAAGCAGCATTTGCCCGTGGTTTTGCGATTAACTATGCCAAGTTTTTGGGTCTAGACCCAGTCAGAATAGCGAGTAGCTTTGATGCCGCTTACCCTAATGAGCTAAAGTCGCGTTCGCCTAGTAATATTCAGTCGCCACTGCGTCCTATGGGTACTTTGCAACGTGATACGCATAACCGTATTCGTTTTAATCCGTTACTTATCATCGCGGTCATCGGGGTCATTATTTTAGCGGTTTTTTTATTTCGTATGGTGAGTAATGCGAGCAAAGAAAACACTGAACAGCCGGTATCGACGGGCGAGGATATATCAGCGGTAGAACAAGCGCAAGGGGCGGCCATTAATACGGATGCCACAGGCGTTGGAGCTTCGGGTTCGGCGCTAAATCTAGGTGGCGATGTAAGTACAGCGCCTGCCACTTTAGACGTTAAGCTGACGGATGCCGCTGTTGTGAGTATCACAGATGCTTCTGGTGTTAGTTTGATAAGCGGCTCTCAGAGCGCCGGTGATTATCAACTATCAGGTATGCCACCATTTAATGTGCAGATTGATAATATCAATAATGTCAGCTTGATGCTTAATCAAAAATCGGTCGCTTTGAATAGTTATGCGAATGGTAGCCAAGCCAGCTTTGGGTTAGCCCCTTAAGGTATTAAGCGGTTAGTGTTTAAGTGATGAGTTCTTAAGTGACCAGTTTTTAAATGACCAATTTTTAAGTTACTGTGAATTTTAAAAGCAACTGTTTAAAAGCAACTATCTCAGAATGGCTGTTTTAAAACGATTATAATTACGTTTATTTTCCGTTCTCCTCGTTCCAATGAAAGGGTTTGTTTATGTCAACGTCAGCGCCTATTAACCGTCGTCTTACCAAGAAAATATATGTCGGTGATGTTGCGATCGGTGGCGATGCACCGATTAGTGTGCAAAGCATGACCAATACCGACACTTGTGATGTGGCAGCAACCGTTGCACAGATTGAGCGCTGCGTAGAAGCAGGGGCGGATTTAATGCGGGTTTCGACCCCGACGATGGATACGGTAAGAGCGTTTGGTGAAATTCGTAAGTTGGTCAGCGTGCCATTGATTGCCGATGTGCATTTTGACCATAAAATTGCTTTAGCGGTTGCTGAAGCCGGTGCCGATTGCTTACGTATTAACCCTGGTAACATTGGTAGCGATGCCAAAGTACGCGAAGTGGTTGCCTGTGCTAAGCATTATAATATCCCCATTCGTATTGGCGTCAATGCAGGCTCTCTAGAAAAAGACATTCAGCGCAAATATACTGAGCCAACCGGCGCGGCGATGCTTGAGTCAGCGATGCGTCATATCGATATATTAGAGCGTCTCAATTTTGATCAATATAAAGTGTCCGTCAAAGCCAGTAATGTATTTTTGACCTTGGATGCTTATCGCCTTATATCTGCACAGATTGATAACCCGCTACATTTAGGCGTGACCGAAGCCGGTGTCTATCGTACCGGTGCAGTCAAATCTGCCATCGCTCTTGGTGGTTTATTATTAGACGGTATCGGTGATACTATTCGTATCTCATTGGCCGCAGAGCCAGAAGAAGAAATTAAAATCGGCTTTGATATTTTAAAGTCGCTGAATATTCGCTCTAATGGCGTTAACTTTATTGCTTGCCCAAGCTGCTCACGCCAAGAGTTTGATGTGATTAGAGTAATGACGGCGTTAGAATCACGTTTAGAAGACATTCGTGAGCCAATGAATTTGTCAGTGATTGGCTGTAAAGTGAACGGTCCGGGTGAAGCCAAAGAAGCCGATATCGGTATCGTTGGTGCGGCACCAAAGTCGCTGGTATACCGTATGGGCGAAAAAAGCCATCTGATTGATACTGATAATTTAGTCGATGAGATAGAAAGCATGGTACGTGCCCATGCAGAAGACTTGGCAAAAAAACGTGAAAATGAAATCATTCGCGTAAGATAATTGATAATGTTAGTTTGTAAGCGTATGTCATTTAAGCGCAAATTAGCTACTGAGATGACGCTCAATGAAGCGCAAAGACTATAATAATAGTAATCCCTGTTAAAAATTTAAGGACACGACCGTACCATGATTAAAGCTATTAAAGGGTTTAATGATATTTTGCCTGAACAGTCTGCAAAATGGCTGCACTTAGAGTCGATATTGGCTGACGTGCTGGGCAGGTACGGTTATGAGCATATTCGCTTGCCTATCGTTGAGCAAACCGATTTATTTGCCCGTGCGATTGGCGGCGCAACTGATATCGTCGAAAAAGAGATGTATAGCTTTACTGATAAATCTGATCCGCCGACGCCATTAGCGTTACGTCCTGAAGGGACAGCTGGGGCGGTACGAGCAGTCATCGAGCACAATCTCCTACGCGGTGATACACCTAAGCTTTGGTATATTGGTCCGATGTTCCGCTATGAGCGTCCGCAAAAAGGCCGTTATCGTCAGTTTCATCAACTGGGTGTTGAGAGCTTTGGTAGTGCATTACCGGATGCAGATGCAGAACTGATTGCGATGACGCATCTGATGTGGCAAGCATTGGGTCTAAAAGACGAGATGCGTTTACAGTTAAATAGCTTGGGAGAGATTGATGAGCGTCACGCTTATCGCGAAGCACTGGTGACTTATTTGACTGATAAGCAAGAGCAGCTCGATGACGATAGCAAACGTCGTTTGACGACCAATCCGCTACGTATTTTAGATAGCAAAGAAGCCACTACCCAAGCGCTATTGGTAGATGCACCAAAGCTTGCTGATTTCTTGGGTGCGGAAAGCGTGGCGCATTTTGAGCAAGTTCAAAGCTATTTGACTGAGCTTGGTATCAATTTTGAGATCAATCCGCACTTAGTGCGCGGTCTTGATTATTATAATAAAACGGTGTTTGAGTGGGTAACTGACAAGCTTGGTAGTCAAGCGACCGTATGTGCCGGTGGTCGCTATGATGGCCTGGTCGGACAGCTAAAGTCTATGGATACGCGTGATAGCAAAGAGAATAATAAAGAGAATAGCAAGCCGGTAAAATCTGAACCAGCGGTTGGTTTTGCAATGGGGCTTGAGCGTTTATTGTTGCTGATTGAAGCCGTCGCCCCAATAGCTGATCTGCCAGCTTGCGATATCTTTGTGGTTGCCCATCCGGAGGTTTATAGTGCCGGTATTGGTTATGCTCAAGACTTGCGTTATAGCCGTCCAGATTTGCGAGTAAAAATGGCAAGTGCTACCAGCCTGAAAGCACAAATGAAAAAAGCCGATAAATCAGGCGCTGCATTGACCGTTATTATCGCCCAACAAGAGCTTGATGATAAAACGATTAGCATCAAAGATATGCAGACCGGTGAACAACGCACGGCCGCGCAAGAGTGGTTGTCGAATAAAGAGAATTTTGCTCGCCATTAATCTTTGCTCGCATTAAACTGGTTAGCCAATTATTTGAGTTAACATGGCATTGTTGTTAATGGTATCGTTCTTAATGACATTGTTCTTAATGACATTGTTCTTATATGCCAATGCGCTTAGCTTTAGCAATTTAATATAAATTTTATCAGGTAAAAGTATATGGCTCTGACCCCTAATTCGCCGAATGCAGACAACTCAATGCAAGCGTTAAAGCAATATGGCAGCTATATCGTCACTGCAATTTTGCTAGCATTAGCCGCCTATTTTGGCTGGACTTATTGGCAGAACAATCATGCGCGAGTAGATACGGTTGCAGCGGATCGTTATGCTGATATTCAGCGTTTGAATGAAGAAGTCAGCTTAGCAGCGCAAAACCCAGATCTAGAAGCTGAAGCACAAGCGTCATTGGCTGAGAGCCGTACCCAGCTAAATAAAGATATTGATGCTTTGGTGAACACACATGGTCAATCTGTCTATGCTTGGCAGGCACTGATGATTAAAGCACGTCAGCAAGTCGATAGTGATGATTTTGCTGCTGCTAGTGAAACCTTTAAAAAAGCCCTAGCCATTGATTTAGGTGATCCAGGCTTAGAAGCAATCACTCGTCTGCGCTATGCGACAACACTGTTGGCAGCAGGGGATGCAAAGGCAGCATTAACCGAAGCCAATAATGATATGCCAAGCTCGTTTGAAGCCAGCCAACAAGAATTGCTAGGTGATATTTACTTGGCACAAGACAATAAAGACTCAGCGATCAAATCTTACAATAATGCTTGGGAATTGTTACGTAATCGTAAAGAAACACGTGCAGTATTAGCGTTGAAAATGGAAAGTCTAGGTATCGTACCTGAGCCTATCGAAGAACAAACCGGTCTTATCCAAGAGTCTACTGCAACAACGCAACCATTAGTGATTGAAGACTCGACAGAGGATGCTGCAGGTGCTGGCGCATAATCGCTCAGCTCGAATCTGTTAACCAATATAGCAATACTTCAAACTGTTCTACAAACGAAGTAGCGCAGTAAGCCAGTAGAATAATATGAATAACCAGTACTCATCCAAAGTACGTTGTTATTCACCACGTGCTTGCTGATCGCTAATTTATTAATGATTAATTTATTTGTAGTGAGACCTTATAATGACCCTAGCTATTCGCTCTAACAAAACTATAAAAGCCAAGACCATGAGGTCGACGGTCATGCACGTAGCAGTAATTGCAGTGATGGCAACTGCGGTCGTTGGCTGTAACCGAGGTATTAAGCCAGTCGTTAATGACCCCGTAAAATTGGTACAAATTGCGCAACCGATTAGTGTGTTGCAGCCTGTTTTTAGTACGGACGTCGGCAATAAAAAAGTCAGCAAAAAAGATCCGCTTGATTTACAAGTTGGCTATGCTAACTCGCAAATCGTCACGGCATCACGTGGTGGTGACTTGATAGGTTTTGATCAGGCGGGTCAGCGTTTATGGTCAGTAGATGTCGGCGACCAAATCACAGGCGGTGTCGCACTAGATGCATTGAGCCAAACCGCTATTATTAGTACCCGTGGCGGTCAAATAATGGCATTTGACAGTGCAACTGGCGCAAAACGCTGGCAGCAACAGTTAACCGGTTCAGTGTTGACGGCAGCGCTCATTACCAATAACCGCGTTATCTTATCGGCTAATGATGGCTTTTTACATGGCTTATCGCTACAGACTGGTCAGTCAGTCTGGCAGTTTGCTACTCAAGTGCCTGCTATTAGTGTGCGCGGTAGTGCAGCGCCGACTTTATTAGATGCTAAGACTGCATTGTTGGCTACGGCTGATGGTCGTTTACATGCGGTTACGGCGGATAATGGTTTGCCATTATGGTCAAGACGCGTTGGTGTTGGTACAGGCAGCAGTGAAGTTGAGCGCATGAGCGATGTCGATGGAACGCCGACGGTAGATAACAATCAATTATTTGCCATCAGTTATAGTGGTCAGTTATTAGGCATCGATTTAGCCTCACGACAAGTCATGTTCGTCAATGAGCTTGCCAGCTTAAAAGCGCTTGCAGTAAACAACCAGCAAGTTATTGCCACTAGCTTAGATGGTAAAGTTGTCGCTTACAACCGCAGTAACGGTGAGGTTTTGTGGGAAAGCGAAGAGTTGGCATATCGCCATTTGACCAATCCTGTGATGATTGGCAACTATATCGCAGTAGGTGATTTTGATGGGGTGGTGCATTTATTTGACCCAGCCAGTGGCAAGATCGTCAGCCGTGTACAGACCAAAGGGGCATTGACCAATTTGCAAGTACAAGGTAGCCGCTTGATGACCCAAAGTACTTCAGGGCAAGTGGCTATTTGGCAGTTGGCACGCTAATTTTTATGAGTTTCTGTTTTATTGAATGAGTGTTTTTCATACCACTCATTCAATAGACAGGCCGATAATAAGGTTAAGAAAAAACGCTGCTTTGTCAGCGTTTCGTGCCTTGTGAAATGGCTTGTTTAAATAGGGGCTTTCGCGTACTCTATGCGACCGGTGCATTATCGGCGTTATCTATATATAATAGCTATACACAATCCTTATAAATAATACCTAGATATGATTTAACTAGCGTATCTAGTAATCGTAAAATAACCAATTATTGTTTTTTGCTATCATTTTATTTTTTTTAATTCATTTAAATTTGCGGTCACGTGCAGCTATTCGCTACTATTTTATAAGAATAACCGTACGGTCCGTCATTGTGCCCTTCACTGAGAGTAACCCATGAGTATCAAGCCTGTGGTCGCCTTAATTGGTCGTCCAAACGTCGGTAAATCCACCTTATTTAACCAGTTCACTAAAAGTCGTCAAGCATTAGTTGCCGATTTATCAGGGCTGACTCGTGACCGTCAATATGGTGATGCCGAATATGAAGGTAAAGCATTTATCGTCGTAGACACCGGTGGTATCGGTGAAGCGGACGATGGCAGAGGCGATATCGATGATTATATGTCTGAGCAGTCGTATACGGCCATTCATGAAGCCGATATTATTGTTTTTGTGGTTGATGCACGCGCAGGTATGATTGGTGCTGATGCCGAGATTGGTAAATTTCTGCATACCCTTGGTAAGCCTGTCTATGTGGTTGCTAATAAAGTCGATGGCGTGCATGATTCGGCGCCTGCTGAATTTTATGCATTGGGTTTGGGCGAACCATATCCGATGGCAGCCAGTCACGGTCGCGGTGTAGGCAACCTGTTAGAGATTCTGACAGCTGATATGCCTGATCAAGAAAACATGGTGGAGCCGAGAGGTTTAAAGCTTGCTATTATCGGTCGTCCAAACGTTGGTAAATCGACCCTCGTTAACCGTTTATTGGGTGAAGACCGCGTAGTAGTTTTTGATATGCCTGGCACTACCCGTGACAGTATTTATATCCCTTATAAACGCGATGGCAAAGATTATGTATTAATTGATACGGCTGGTGTACGTCGCCGTGGCAAGATTGATGACAAGGTAGAAAAGTTTTCTGTTATCAAAACGCTGCAAGCGATTGAAGACTCAAACGTAACGGTCATTGTTATTGATGCGCAAGAAGGTATCGTCGATCAAGATCTGCATATGATTGGCTATGCGCTTGATGCGGGTCGCGCTTTAGTCGTGGCGATTAACAAGTGGGATGGTCTAACTGCTGATCAAAAAAACTATATTAAGATAGAAATGGATCGCCGTTTTAACTTTATCCCGTATGTAAAAGTGCATCAGATATCGGCTTTACACGGTACGAATGTGGGTAATTTATATCCTTCTATTTTACGCGCTTATCAATCGTCAATGTTTGAGGTCTCAACCAATCGCTTGACACAGATTTTACAAGATGCAGTCACAGCCAACCCACCACCAACGGTTGCCGGTCGCCGTATCAAGCTACGCTATGCGCATATTGGTGGTCATAATCCACCAGTCATTGTCATTCATGGTAACCAAACCGCATCATTACCGAAGAGCTATCAGCGCTACCTTGAAAACCAATTCCGTCAGGTGTTTAAGCTTGAAGGTACGCCGCTGAACGTTATCTTTAAACAAAATGACAATCCATACGCTAATAAAAGCGACACGCCAACCAAAGCTAAAGCACAGCAGCTACGTCAACGTGAACGCAATCGGGCGCAGAAATTTACCACTAAAGATAAAAAGCCGCGTTAATTTTACCAAACTACCATCGTCTTTATACTCTTCTAGCAGATAAAGTACGTTCTATACGGCTTTGTTATGATGACTGTCTTAGTTGTCATGACAAAGCCGTATTAACACCTCGTATCAAAAATTTGTATGAAAATCTCATGTTTCACTTATCACGCTTTTAAAATAGCGGTAATATAATCGAAAGTTGTCTTAACTCAGTAGAGTGATATGAACAACCGGCCGTCTCAAACGCTTCCTATGCTCATTTGGCAGTCTATCATGCAGACCATGGTTTTGGCTGTATTGGCAGGTCTGTTATTATCTTTTGTATATGGCTTCGTGCAGCATTATAAAGAGACGCGTCAGCATATTCAGCAGCTCGCTACCTTACTGAGCATTAGTGCTTCGACGGCAAATTCGAACGACGTGGTTAATGAGCAAGTACGTTTTTTGTTGCAAGGTGAGCTCGGTGTTAAAAGTATCTTATTTTATACCACCTCTCAGCCTATTGTTGATGACAATCAATTAAGAAATGATTGGAAAAATGCTTTATTTGCCAATACTGTCAGCTTCAATTATCCAGTAGTCGGTGATCATACCATTAAGGTTGCATCATCTATAGATATTGATAATACCAATACCAATCAAACAAGTATCAGTGAGCGACCCGCTATAAGCTTGCCGCACAATACGCTTGTCTCTAACGCTTCTGATGAGTCAACGACTGACAGTGCCTTGATTGGCCATATTAATATTACCTTAGATGTAGCGACACTGCGTGCAAATTGGATTAAAAACAATCTATTGCTTTGGCTCATGACCACAGCATTGGCTATTATTTGGGCGTTGTTTATTCTGCGCAAGCTTAACTGGCCATCCAAAGACATTACGGCTCTCACTGAAGTGTGCGATATCGTGATAAAAAATCCAGAGCTTGAGCAATTGCCCATGATTCATCAGCGTTTCGGCTTTCAAGAATTGGTGCAGATTAAGCAGGCTTTTATTACTCTGTTTAATCGTTTACAAGTAGCAAAGAAAGACTATCAGGCGCTTGCCGTTTTTGAGCAACAATTGCATCACAAAGACTTATCGCTTGATGTGCAGCTGCACAATTTTCAAAGTATGATTACCCATGAGCTAAAAACCTCACTGAATGCAATTGTCGGTGGTTTGCAGCTATTGGATGATGAGCACTTAAGCCATGAGCAAAAAGACGCGGTCGATATCATTCGAAGTGGTAGTGACAAATTGGTCTTGACACTGGATCAAATTATTCAGTTGAATCAGATACAAAAAGGTCAAATCAGTCTGCAGTCGCGTGAATTTAACCCGCTGCAACTCATCGCTGACCTTTTGGCGGATTTTGAGCCTGCTGCCAAACAAAAAGGCTTAGAATTAATCAGCCATATTCATCATATAGATTATACCCTTGAGGGCGATGTCGAAAAAATACAGCAGATATTAGCGATACTCGTCAACAATGCGATTAAGTTTACTCCTATAGGACAAGTGGCTATTACGTCGCAATTGACCCACTTTGATAACAGTAATCGCTGGCAGATTAATGTCAAAGATAGCGGTATTGGTATTGATAGTAATTTTATAGAGGATATTTTTAATCCATTCTTTCAGGTAGATTCGTCGCAAACTCGTCAGTATGAAGGGTCGGGCATTGGTCTGCCAGTGGTTAAACAGCTGGCTCAGCTAATGAGTGCCAGTATTGAAGTTGACAGTGCGCTAGGTGTGGGTACGGACTTTACGCTTACCATTCCCATGTCCAAACGCCAATCTCTACAGCCGCACCTGCTAAGTGGATTGACAGTGGTATATTACTATTATCATGAGAAAGGGTCACTAGCGGATGAATTAGAACGTTTGGGTGCGTCTGTCATCTGCTATCACCATGAGCAGCTTGTTATTGATGAGATGATGACAAAAAAAGTCGACATGCTCATGTTTGCAGAAGATGTATTCCCAAGAACAGCAGAGTCATTAGCCAGGCGTGTCCGTGCGTCTGAGACCGATTATCGTGCGTTATTGGTGTTTTGGTATCCACAGCAGCAGGCACGATATTTGGACAGTTTTGAGTTTGGATTAAAAGCAGCGGGTATAGATTATTGTGAGATTGCCACTTATAAAGATAAAGCACTGAGTGATTTATTAAAAAGCTGGCTGGCATGATCATAAAATAGATATAAAAACGGATATAAAAGTAGACATAAAAAAGACGCCCAATATAAAGGCGTCTTTTTTAATATTAAAATTACTGATATAAGCGATATTGTTTAGAGGCTATATTTTAAATGAAGGGTTAAAACAAGTTTTGCGCCCAGCGAGTAAAACGTTGCCATATACGGCTCATAAAACCTGATTGCTCAATATCGCTAGTGGCAATAATAGGCACTGATGCAACTGCTTTGCCATCAATGACCGCCATCATTTTGCCAATTTCTTGACCTTTCTTGATAGGGGCTTCTAAGCTTTCAGGAATATCGACCACAGTAGTGATTTTGTTCTTTTGCGTTTTACTGGTCAGAATTTGCAAGTTATCACCAGTGGCAACCTCTATTTCATCTGACTCCCCAAACCATACCGGTACTTTGCTGACAAACTGTCCAGCAGGCGCTTTGGTAACGGTTGTGAAATGACCAAAACCCCAATTAAGTAATTCACGTGACTGATCAGCACGTGCCTGCTGACTGTCTGTACCCATGATGACAGAAATGAGGCGCATACCATCACGATTACTAGAAGCCGCCAAGCAATAGCCAGCAGCATCGGTATGTCCTGTCTTTAGACCATCAACCGTAGGGTCGGTCGCGAGTAGGGCATTACGATTACCTTGAGTGATACCATTGTAGGTAAACTCTTTTTCGGCATAAAGACCATAGTAATCGCCGCTGTTTTTGATAATAGCGCGTGACAGTTTTGCCAAATCTAAAGCCGAGGCTTGGTGACCTTCATCGGGCATACCGGTCGCGTTAACAAAATGGGTATTTTCCATACCAAGCTTTTGCGCTTGCTCATTCATCAAGATAGCAAATGAAGCTTCGCTACCTGCGATATGTTCAGCCATCGCTTTTGATGCATCGTTGCCTGATTGAATGATAATACCGCGCAGCATATCGATGACACTAGCGGTTTTATTGACCGGTACATACATGCAAGATTGGCTGCTACTACCGCGGCACCAAGCATTTGGACTCATCAGTACTTGTTCATCTTCTTTGAGGTCGCCTGATGCTAAGCGCTGCTCAATGATGTAACTGGTCATCATTTTAGTCAAGGACGCTGGCGGAAGTGCTTGATTGGCGTTTTTTTGTGCCAATATTTCACCAGTATTATAATCCATTAGTACATAGGCCGTATTTTCCATTTCTGGTGGTTGTATGGCTGCGTTCGCCATCATTGCACTCATAGAAATACTGACACCCATTACCAGCTGCACTAGCTGTTTTTTCACATGCTTTACTGTCATAGATTGTTACACCGCATCATAAAACCAAATGTATCTGTCGCTTATACCTAACACCATATCTTTACACAATCTTTGGCAGACTATGTTAAATCTCAAGTTAAACCATGGATTTTTTTGAGAGCAGAGGAGACTAAGCAACGGACATAAAATTAACGCCTTATCTTAGCAAAATGCCGACCGATGGGGAAACGATAAATATAATAAAATAGGGCGCGATTAAAAATAGAGAATTTATGTTTATAAAATATGGGCTGATAAGAAAATGAGCTTATAAAATACCTGTCTTTTTAAAGCACCTATATGTTTAAAGCACCTATATGTTTAAAGCACCTATATACTTAAAGCGCTTATATATTAATATTAACGAATATTTTTTTGCTCACCACAAAAAAGCTTGCTGCCATCCCGTTATGTTAACGGGATGGCAGCAAGCTTTTTTAGCAAGTGACCTCAATGGCTAAGCTTACAAAGATACTTTTCCACAAGGCTGATTCAGTATTTCAACATAGGGGTTATGAATAGATAGTGCCGCTGAGTTATTGTCGTTAATTATGACGGTTTTTATCTATTTAGCATCAGTTAGTTAAAGTAGCTTATTCATAAGGTGTTACTACTAATATTCAGCATCTGCTAAATCTTCGCATAAGGCTTTATTTTCTTGCTTAGAGAACCCCATCGTCCAGCTGCGGATACCTTGTAGTATCTGGCGGTAATCCTGCTGTGTAGACAGGTATTGAATAGCAGCTTTTGGATCTTCTAACGATGGCATCAACTCGTGGAGCTGCACGTTATAAGATTTATAAAAGCGCTGTTTTTGTTTACCATTTAGCATCGATGGGCATATCTCTGATAGTACTTGCATCACCGCAATTTCGTGCTTAGTGATATTAATGCCAGATAGATCTAGAGGTATGGTTGTCGCAGTATTAGTGGCGGCATTGGTCGCTTGAGACAGCATAGCAACAGACGTTATCAGTCCAGCGAGCCCAACTTTTGAGGCAGTCTTTGCTATTACAGAAACTATAGATAATATCGATTGATTATTCATTCAGTATTACACTCGCTTATCTTTATTTAATGATGCTATGTTAATGGGTAAAAAAACAAAAGTCACATAAAATATTGCTTTATGTGTAGATATATTGTGAGCCAAACAGGGTCTACAGCAACATATCAGTAGTATAAATGGGTAAGTTACGTCAACATAAAAGTATAAGTTGATATTGTTGTGGGTTGTTGCCTACTGTAACCTCATCAGAGGTTTTTACGCTAAAAAATGACGATATTTTTAGTGATAAAGTCAGCAATAAAATCGACTATCAAGCAAATTCTGCATAAAGACTGGGTTCGTGTCTATGGACTAATAGGGTATAATCGCCCAAAATATAGCCATGCCTATTAGATATTTAAGCAAAAGTTTAAACAAGTATGGTTGCTAGGCTTAAGCAAAAGTATAAAAAACCAGCCAACATAAAAAGCCAATAGAGTCGTTGATTATAGCAATTTTACGATAATAAAGTAGATAAGCAGACAGACGGTCATTTATAAGTATATTGAGCAAAAATGAAATTTTTAATTAGTAATGATGATGGGGTTCATGCTCCAGGATTGTTGGCACTATATCAGGCATTATCCAGTATTGGTGAGGTCATGGTGGTTGCGCCAAATAACGAGCAAAGTGGCTGCGCGAGCGCATTGAGTATCACAACGCCTTTATATGCTCATCAATTAAACTCTGGTTTTATTGCCGTTAATGGCACGCCTGCTGATTGTATTTATCTAGCGTTACATGAGTTATATAGCCATACACGCTTCGATTGTGTGATTACTGGTATTAATTCAGGTGCCAATCTCGGTCAGGATGTTTTATTTTCTGGTACCTTTGGCGCGGCATTGACTGCGCAGCTTTTTGGCATACCAGCTATCGCGACGTCCTTAGTAGGCGGCGGGGTAAAAGGTGAAGGGCGAGAGCGTGCCAGTCATTATCAGATGGCAGCAGATGAGATTGTTAAATTATTGGTAGACACACCCATATTAGATGCTTGCAAAAATTTGCCCTATCACGTATTAAACGTTAATATTCCTGATGTTGGTAGTGTTGATGATATCAAAGGTCGCAAAATAACGGCTTTGGCTCACAGTCAGATTGCACGTCCTGTCCACAATATGGTCGACCCACGCGGACGAGATGCATACTGGTTATCTCTACGCAAGCGTCAGAATGAGCTAGCAGCAGAAAATGAAGACGTTCAATCATCTCCAATAAACTTGACAGATGAGCAAGCGGTTGCCGCAGGTTATATTAGTCTATCACCAGTACGACTACACCATACGCCAACAGACACACTGGATAGCCTCTCCGCGCTAATTTCATAAGCCATCTTGTATGCAGGTCATGCCTAAAAGATAGTTTGAATTATTAGTCGCAAAAGATGAGAGAAAATAGTTACTATCGAGTTAGTTATGATGGTATTTGCCAAAAACTAAATGGTATAAAAGTTAGCAAAATGCTTGTGAGTAACACAAGGAGTTTGTGAGTAACATAAAGAATAGGAAATCTTATATGAATAAGCTTATTGCTGGATCGCGTTTTGTAACGGTGGCATTGGTTGGCACTATAACGGTAGCCACATTAACGATGGTGGGCTGTGCAACGAAGCCTACTTACCAATCGGCTAACCAAGCTGGACCTAAAATTATTACCAATGGCCAAGGTGTCCCTAACTATCATCGCGTACAGCGCGGCGATACAGTCAGTCAAATCGCCGAGCGCTATCGTATCAGTTACCGTCAAATCGGGGCGCTCAATGGTTTAGATAGTAAATATACGATTTATAGTGGTCAATGGCTCAAGTTATGGCAAGGTGAGCCGGTACGTGCTACCAATAACAATCGCTACAATGCTTCGAGCAATACCTCTGCGCCTGCACAACCAACCTACACGCCGCCAGTGACGAGCGCACCCAATTATTCACAGAACCCCGTCTATGAAGTAACCGCTAATGCAACCTCTGGTTATGAATATCCAACTCGCAACCAAATAACCCGTAACTTTGATGCGGCAGCTGGCACGATGGGTATGTGGTTCGCTGGCACAGCGGGCGATCCGGTACTTGCCAGTCAATCAGGTACGGTGCTTTACTCCGGTAATGGTCTACCAGAATACGGCGAGCTCATTATGATTCGTCATAGCGATAACTATATCACTGCCTACGCTCATAACAGCCAGTTGCTCGTCAAAGAAGGCGATAGTGTTCAACGCGGTCAGCGTATTGCAAATATGGGTAGCAGTGGTCAAACCAATCAAGTGGGCTTAGAATTTCAAGTGCGCTTAAATGGCAATCCTATCGATCCTCGTGCGGTACTAGGGCGTTAAATTTGCTGCAATTTATTTCGTTGCTTGGCTATTGAGTGGCTTTAATGAAATTATGTTACTTAAGCTACTGTTATTAAATGGATTTATCTAAGCCACCTTACTTATTGATACTTGAGACTTCTTATGCAATTAAAAAAACAATACCTTACCCTTTTTCCAGCCTTGGTCATGGTCGGGTGTACGAGTCAGCAGGCGATGCAGCAGCCTAACAAGCCTGTTCGTCAAGGTAATGTTCAAATTACTCAAACCCAAATCATTCAAGTGAAGCCAACCCCAGTGCCAGTTATCAAACCGCAGCCAGTCGCAAAGCCAAGCTATAATAGCTTTTCTGATTGGAAATCTGACTTCTCTATGCGGGCTATTTCATCAGGTCATGATGCTTCGACGGTTCGCCGTCTGCTCGATTCTGCTTATTTAAATCAGCAAGTCATCTCGCTTGACTCAGGACAGCCAGAGTTTTCTAAAATGCCATGGGAATATGTGGATTCTGCCGTATCAGATGGGCGCGTAAGTACTGGTAAGCGTAAATTTGCTGAGCAACGGTCATTTCTATCGCAGTTAGAATCACAGTATGGTGTCAATGCAGAAATAATCGCTGCGATTTGGGGCATGGAATCGTCATATGGCGTGGTGACTGGCAATAGCAGTATACCAAGCTCACTTGCGAGCCTTGCTTATGATGGTCGCCGCCAAGAGTTTGCTGAAACTCAGTTATTATCATTAGCGACGCTATTGCAGCGTGGTGATGTGTCTTGGTCACAGCTTGATGGCTCTTGGGCAGGTGGCATGGGGCAGACTCAGTTTATCCCTGATACATGGCTTAAGCATGGGGTTGATGGCGATGGTAATGGACATCGTAACCCATGGGCAACGGGCGACGCTTTAGCGTCTACCGCCAACTATCTGAGCAATTCAGGTTGGGTACGTGGTTTGGCTCCTTTCTATGAAGCAACTATTCCATCGTCATTTGATTATTCGACCGTTGGTACCAAGCAAACTGCTGCTAGATGGGCGGCGATGGGTGTCGATACCATAGCCGATGTGTCCTTAGATGGTAATACTCAAATGGAGCTATGGCTGCCAGCTGGTAAAGACGGTCCAGTATTACTATTAAGTCCAAACTTTGATGTTATCAAAGTTTATAATAATTCATCAAGCTACGCGCTTGGGGTCAGCTTATTAGGTAAAGCGCTTGTCGGACAAGGTGGCTTGCAAAAGTCATGGCCGCGCTATGAGCGTCCATTATCGACGTCTCAAGTACGCAATTTACAGCAGCGTTTGACCAGTTCAGGCTATGATACAAAGGGCACAGACGGTATCGTTGGTACCAATACTCGTAAGGCTTTCCAGCGCTGGCAAGCAGACAACGGTCAGACGCCAGATGGCTTTATCACCCAGCGTAGTGCGTCTTCGCTGGCGTCATGGTGAGATAGAGTAAAGTCACTATTTTTGGACAATCGCTATTTGCGGTGGTTGTTTAAAAATAACGATACTAATGCATAAAAAAACTCCGTTCTATAACGGAGTTTTTTATTATATGAGAATGACGGTAGCAGTTTAAACAGTGATGTTAAATTCAAACAATTCAAACTCTGCACTATCAGCAACAATATCTTCATCTACGTTTGCTGTAATCGCACCAATAACAGCGCTCGCTTTGGGTTGGCGTGTTTCGTTATCGAGTAATCGCCAATCACCAAGGACATAGCGAGTTTTACCCTCATTACTTTGGTGGATTTCAGGACGATGGGTGTGACCATGTAGCAGGGCGTCAAAGTGATAAATAGCTTTGTTCACTGCTGATTCATTAACATCCATGATATGTGCCGCTTTATTGGCGTTATTCTGCTGACTTTTTTGCCGCATGTTATCGGCGATAGCCAAGCGTTTTTCTAACGACTTATTGAGCAAATACCACTGCGTTATACGATGACGCATGATTTTACGAAAAAACTGATATTTTTTATCATCAGTACATAAGGCATCACCATGTTCTAAGCGATAAGTCAGCTGTCCAACAGGCAAAGTGTACGGCTCATAAATAAGCTCGCCACCGAATAGATTGCAAAACGGTTGACCCAACAAAAAATCACGATTGCCATGCATGACTAAAATCTCGCAGCCAGCAACACGTAGTTTTTTCAACTTAACAATAAGCGGTGTGAGCCAATGTTTCTTCCGCTCATCTTCTGATAGTGATAGATAAACATCGTCACCAAGCCAGACTTCAAACCAGTCGCCTAAGATAAATAGACGCTTGAGCGCAGGCAAGGCAAGGCAATCATCGAGCAGCGCCAAAAAAGCCTGCACTAAGGCAGGCTCTTCAGGCGATAAATGCAAATCGCTAATCAAAACTTGCCGTACCTCATGAGGGCGGGTCGTTATTAAATGATTAAAACTTTGCATTTATCTTTATCCTCATCACTTACAGTGAGTAACGATTATTCAGAAATAATAGTCGCTGATTTGATAATAACTGGCTCTGTTGGTACATCTGCATGCATACCAAAACGACCGGTTGGAACGCCTTTCATTTTTTCGATCACGTCCATACCGCTTGTCACTTTACCAAATACAGTATAGCCCCAACCTTGCATATTTTTGCCAGAATGGTTTAAGAAGTCGTTGTCTTTTACGTTTACAAAGAACTGGCTAGTCGCTGAATGTGGGTCTTGCGTACGTGCCATCGCAATCGTACCAGCATCATTTTTCAGACCGTTGTCTGCTTCGTTTTCTACTGGCTTATTGGTTGCTTTTTCATTCATGTCAGCGTCCATTCCGCCGCCTTGAATCATAAAGCCGTCAATGATGCGATGGAAAATTGTGCTGTCATAATGACCAGATTTTACATAGTTTAAAAAGTTTTCAACGGTTTTTGGTGCTTTTTCTTCGTTGAGTTCGATGGTGATTGCACCCATACAGGTGTCAAGTTCTACTACTGGTGGCATGTCTACCATGGGATATTCCTTCTTTATTGCAGCGCCTAAAATGACGCTGTTAAGTGGTGGATAAAAAGTTGGTGGATAAAAAGTTATGGCTAGTCTAACGGCTTTTTTATCCTGTGTCATGTATCAGGCTGTTAATGCCTTTGCAAAAGCTGATAGAATAACGCAACTTTACCCATATATAAACGATTTTGACAAAAAGTCATTATCGCTTGGCGTTTATAAGCCACTGTTTTTATGGCTCAAATTTTATAACCCAAGTTTTTGTAAGCCAGCTTAAATTTAATAGCTAAGGTTGGCTTTGCGATATCGTTTTACTTTACTAAATATTTTGAATTTTCCATGAGGCGTGATGGCACGTCGCATGAATTGACCATTTGCGTTAGGAGCAATGCCCGATGAGTGAGCACTCAAACAACCCTGTACAAAAAGACGAGCAAAAGAATGACTTTATTCGTAATATGATTCGTGAAGATGTTAGCGCGCAAAAATACCAGCAAATTGTCACGCGTTTCCCACCTGAGCCAAACGGCTACTTGCATTTGGGTCACGTAAAATCTATCTGCTTAAACTTTGGTGTGGCTGAAGAGTTTGATGGTATCTGTAACTTGCGTTTTGATGACACCAACCCAACGGCAGAAAAGCAAGACTATATTGATAATATCAAAAATGATGTGAAATGGTTGGGCTTTGAGTGGGCAGGAGAAGCGTACCATGCGTCAGGGTATTTCGACCAACTGCATGCTTGGGCGATTCAGCTTATCAAACAAGGCGATGCTTACGTAGATTTGCAGTCGCCTGAGCAAATCAAAGAAAGTCGTGGTTCATTCAATGAAGCAGGCACAGCGTCACCACATCGTGATGCCAGTGTTGAAGAAAACCTACAACTTTTTGATGATATGAAAAATGGTAAATACGCTGAGGGTAAAGCGATATTGCGCGCCAAGATTGATATGGCAAGCCCAAACATGAATATGCGCGACCCAGTTATCTACCGCGTCATGCATCAAGCGCATCATCAAACGGGTGATAA
The DNA here is from genome assembly GCF_002224105.1 of Psychrobacter sp. DAB_AL32B. NCBI lineage: Bacteria > Pseudomonadati > Pseudomonadota > Gammaproteobacteria > Moraxellales > Moraxellaceae > Psychrobacter > Psychrobacter sp. DAB_AL32B. Next base: position 22,022 of record NZ_NEXU01000083.1, read on the forward strand.
ATGGTGCATTTATCCTATGTATGATTTTGCCCATCCGCTCTCTGATGCGCTCGAAGGTATTACCCATTCGCTATGTACGTTAGAGTTTGAAGACCATCGCCCATTTTATGATTGGGCAGTAGAAAAAGTTGGCTTTGAACAACCGCCGCATCAGTATGAGTTCTCGCGTCTAAATGTTGACCATACTATGACCAGTAAGCGCAAATTAAAGCAACTGGTTGATGAAAACATCGTCAGCGGTTGGGATGATCCACGTATGCCAACGATTGCTGGCATGCGTCGCCGTGGTTATACGCCAGAAGGCTTACGCGATTTTTGTGAGCGCGTAGGTGTGACCAAAGTAGATAGCGTCGTTGACTTTCGTTTATTAGAATTTAGTATTCGTCAGTCATTAGAGACGACGACGGCGCGTGGTATGGCCGTACTCAAGCCATTAAAAGTAACGATTACCAACTTTGCCGAAGCAGTTAGCAGTTGGGAAACTGAAAAGGCGGATAGCGTCAATGCGCGTTTTGACGATGCCACGCAAACCTTATGGTTAACGCAACCAAACCATCCTAACGTCGATATGGGTGAGCGTGAGATTCCTTTCACTCAAACCTTGTATATCGACCAAGGCGATTATGAGATTGAGCCGCCAGCAGGTTATAAGCGTTTATCACCAGAAAAAAATGAGATTCGCCTGCGTAATACCTATGTATTGGCAGTGACTGAGCATGTTTTAGATGACGCTGGCAATGTGGTTGAGCTAAAAGCGACGATTGATTCTGCGACACTAGGCAACAATCCTGAAGGTCGTAAAGTTAAAGGCGTCATTCATTGGGTATCAGCCAGCCAAGGCGTGCCAGCGACGGTACGCATGTATGAGCAGTTATTTAGCACTGAAGACCCAAGTAGCGTCGCTGACGTCCATCAAGCGCTAAATCCCAACTCATTGACTGAGCTGAATGCTGTGGTTGAGCCTTCGCTTGCTAATGCTGAAGCTGGCACGCGTTTTCAGTTTGAGCGTGAAGGCTATTTTATCTCTGATAGTGAAGATCACAGCAGTGATAAGCCAGTCTTTAACCAAATCGTTAGCTTACGTGACAGCTATAAACCCGCTTAATTAATAATATTGTCGGCGCTAATGTTTATTTAAGCTATTACTGAACAATAGTGGTTTGCAAGCTTGCCCATTTCTAGTACGCTAGGGATGGGCTTTTTTGTGGTAAATTAGATGGTGTTCTTATGTTAGATTAAAAATAGCAGCCTATGGATATCTTAGGTTAAGTTTTTGAATAAAAAGCAGTTTTATATAAAATCATCATTAGGATAATAATAATGTTAAATATGATCGCGGGGCAAAAAGCCAAATTTACTGAGATTGGCATTACGCAGCAGTTTACCTTGATTGCAGAGCTAACAGCAGGCGCTACCGTGATAGATGTGGCGTGCTTTGGGCTAGATGGACAGCAAAAACTTGTAAGCGATGATTATATGACTTTTTATAATCAGCCCAAAACGCCTTGTGGCGCTATCAGTTGGCAATCAACCGCGAGTCAGCAGCGCTTTGATATTGATCTCAGTAAATTACCAGATTCCGTAGATTATTTGGTATTGACGGCAACAATCGACGGGCAATCGACGATGCGAGAACTTGGCACTAGTCATGTCATGTTGGAGCAAGCAGGGCAGATACTTGCAAACTATACGTTTGATGGCAGTGCATTTGATAATGAGCGCGCCATTATGCTGTTACAAGTTTATCGTAAAAACGATATTTGGCGTATTAATGCCATTGGACAAGGTTTTAATGGTGGTCTGAGTGCTTTGGTCACTCATTTTGGTGGTGAAGTGGCTGACGATGAAGTAGTAGACAAGCAGTTAGAAGAGAATAAAATCACTCAAACTCAGAGTGATTCTGCCAAAAATCTAAATAGCCCATCACAATCTCAACCTTTTAATCTAAAAAAAGTAACGCTTGATAAACCTGGTAGCGAACATCGAATCAATCTTACCAAAGGTGGCAACGATCACTTAGTGGTAGAAGCCATATGGATAGATAATGGCGATGCCAGTGCTAATAATGATGATTTGGATTTGCGCGTTGGCATACTCGCGCACAACAGCAAGGATATGAGCTATATTCATGCGCCAGAGCAGATTGGCAGTTTAACGGCTATGCCTTATATACAACATCAAGGTGATATCAAGGTTGCCAGTATCAATGAGCCGGGCAAAGAGACGGTTTTGGTCAATCCTGATATCGCTAAATACTACGGCGGCAAAGTCGCATTGGTATTCTCAGTCTATTCTGCGGTATCAAACGGCGCCGTTTCTATTGCCTCACTACAGCCTAAAATGCGCATGAAGTATCAGGATCAAGTGATAGAATGTGTTTTTAATATTAAGGCATCTCCCAAAGCGAAAAGCAGTTTTGTTTATACCTATGTGATCGGTATCGCAATTATCGATGAGGATGGTATAACCTTGCAGCATTCAGGAGAGACCAGCAAACGTGGTAGTGAAGCGACACCTAAGCTCACATGGAAAGGGGATAAAGTGGGGTTAAAAATTGATGGTGCAGCCATGTTTAAGCTGAGCTAATATAAATTGCTGATTACAGTGTATTTATTGATCCATGCTGTAGACTGTTAATATAGTCATAACATAAGCTACTTAATTACTTCTTACTTAATTATTGTACTTAGTCTTCTTAAGCCAAAATGGAATAACTGCATTACAATCCGTCACAAGACATTCATAACCAGTTTGTTAAGATAAAGTGAGTTTTTTACTGATATGCTTGGTAAGAATTTTGATCACTGAGCATGTCTTTGATAATAATAGAGCGCGTCGGTAGTACTTAATAATAGCGCTCATCACAACCATAAATAAGGAATCAAGCATGGCACATTTACGTTTAGGCGATACCGCACCAAACTTCGATGCAACCACCACCGATGGTGATATCAATTTCTACGAATGGGCAGGTGACAATTGGGTGGTTTTCTTCTCACATCCAGCAGACTTTACCCCAGTATGTACCACTGAGCTTGGTCGTGCTGCTGCACTAAATGGCGAGTTTCAAAAGCGTGGCGTGAAGCCAATTTGTATCTCTGTTGATGGTATCGATGATCACCATGCGTGGGCAAAAGACATCGGTGAAACTCAAGGTACTGAGCTGAACTTCCCAATCATCGCTGACCCTAATAAAGAGGTGGCGAATCTTTATGACATGCTACACCCTAATGCAAGCACCACTGCGACGGTTAGAAGTGTCTTTATTATTGACCCTAAGAAGAAAGTGCGCTTAATTCTGACGTATCCAGCCAGCTGTGGTCGTAACTTCGATGAAATCATCCGCGTGATTGACGCTATTCAACTGTCTGATGAGTACAACATCGCAACGCCAGTAGATTGGAAAGATGGTGATGACGTGATCATTCCACCAAGTGTCAAAAATGAAGATATCGCTGCAAATTATCCTAAAGGTCATACAGAAATCAAGCCGTATCTACGTACGACCCCTGCACCTAATAAATAATGAGCCTGAGTGTATGTATTTGATTAAAATATGATTAAGAAAGCCCCATAACATCACGCTGTGGGGCTTTTTGCTATTTAGTTTAGTATCAGAGCGGCAAGCTGAATAAGGCTTTGCTATGATGAGTAGAGTAAGCTATAACTTATATAGAGTATCGATAGTTATCTTCTGTACTCGATAGTGCAACAACCATAATAAAGTGTATCAGCGCTGAGCCGCTTTTTAATTCATATTACAAGGAGTTTGTTATGAAAAAATTATATGTCACCCGTACGGCACCCAATCCACGTAAAGCCCTTATTTTACTAGCATCAAAAGGCATTGATGTGGACGATATAGATGACCTCGATGTAGTAGATATTGATTTTGCTGTCAATGAGCAAATGTCAGAGGCATTTACCAAAATTAACCCCATGCAAACCGTGCCGGTTTTGACATTAGATGATGGTACGGTACTTAATGATTCGCAGGCAGTTTGTGAATATCTCGATCGAGTTTATGGTGAGCGCTCGGTGATGGGCAATGATGTGGTACAGCGTGCACAGGTGTGTTCTATGCGCCGCATCGCTGAGTTTGAGGTATTATATAATTTTATGCTCGCCTTTCAGCATAGCCATCCATCAAAAGCTCAGCGAGTCGAACAAGTACCAGAGTTCGTCGCGCCGTCTATTGCACGCGCTGTTAAAGCATTGCCTTATTTTGAAAACGCCTTAAAAGGTCATAATTACTTAGTTGGCGATCAATTAAGTTTTGCTGATATTGTGCTTTATCTTGGCTTGGATTTTGGCAAAATACTCAAGGTCAATCCTAATGAGCAGGGCGAGAATCTTGCTCGTTTTTATCAGATGATGAATGAGCATTTCAGTATCAAAAATATGGCGAAAGCCAAACCTGCTCATGAGGGCGAATAACGTAATTTTTTAAAGAGCTAGGCATTATAGATAATAAAAAATCTTGAGTAGCGGGTATGATGCTTAGCTACTCAAGATTTTTTTAATACATTTATTTGATCAAAAAACAATCATAGCAGTTACTGTTAATTACTATCAATTTATAAAATTAAACACTTCGTTACACCCATAACAGACACGAGCGTTATAGTGGTCAAACTATTAAGCTATATGAAAAATTATTAAGCTCTATGAAAATAGATATAATCACTCTCTGGATAGATATAGCTACTCTTGGATTGTGAAAAGGTTTAGCCACAAGGTATGACTGTTATGACACCATTTTTTATGACGCCCTCTTTTAAAAAATTGCCTTTTAGATTTGCCTTGTTGCCAAGTATGCTAGCAATAAGTTTAGCATTAGGTGCTTGCCAAGATACTTCTGTTTCAACTGATGAAAATATCAAGGTAGCTGATGCCAATGCTAGTGCCGCAAATGTTGATATAGAGAATGATAGTGTCACGTTAGATAAGGCGGGCGAGATGAGTGCTGAAGAACAGATGATTGCCAACCTTTCAAGTTATCGTTGGACACTGGTATCTGTAACAGATAAAGGTGCTCAGCCATTAAATAGGCTGATGAAAATTAAAGATCAAGTACGCTTGTCATTTAACCAATATCAAGGTCAAAATACTTTAATCTATAGCGTTGGCTGTAATACTATAAGTGCGACATATCAGCTGCAAGAATCTACCTTAACTATCAAAGACAGCATGAGTACCAAAATGTCTTGTGGGAGTCTTGATAAAGCTGAAAACAGTTTAAGTGAGCTGATGCAAGGTGACAGCCAATTAACCTTAGTAACAGATGATCAGTCTAAAGATGAGGGCTCTATGGGCGATAATCCAATGTTGACGCAAGTAACAAGTGATGCTGAGACTTTAATCTGGAAGGGTAGACTGACGTCGCAAGCTAAGTATAACAGTAAAGGTGAGACTGTATTTTGGGCGGTGAACTCTAAGATGGTACCGTGCGAAGACAGTAGCTCACAGATGTGTCTGCAAGTAAAACCTATTACTTATGATGACCAAGGTATTAAAACCAGCGAAGGTGAGTGGGCGGCATTTAAAGGTGAAATAGATGGCTATCAACATGATGGCAAACATGACGAAGTGCTAAGATTACAGCGCTATCAGTTAAATAACAGCGAAACGGTAGAAGACAATACTATAGGCGCTTTAAATGAATCAGATGAAGAGTATGCCTATGTATTAGATGCGGTTATCGAAAGCTCGGTTGTCAAATAGCGCTATCAATAATTTTTATTAAATAGGCGGCATATCTAAACACAGCTATAGCCAAAAAAACACGCGCCATGAGACGCGTGTTTTTTTTGGGGCTGGTTTTTATGACCATGTATTTTAACGCAAATTACCTAAGTCTTCTTCAGTCAAACGCCAGCGTCCTTTTTTCTTCGAGGCACCGCGCCCGCGCATTGAGCTATTGAGTAGTAGTTTGTTCATCGAATGGCTTGAGTGCGCATGACAAATGGCGCAGGCAAGACCGTCTGCCGCATCTTGTTGTGGCACGACGTCTAAAGACAATATGCGACAGACCATTTCCTGTACTTGCTCTTTGGCTGCAGCACCATAACCGCAAACGGCTTGTTTAATTTGGCGTGCGGTATATTCTGATACTTCCAAGTCCAATGCCACCATCGCTGCAATGGCGGCCCCGCGTGCTTGCCCAAGCTTAAGCGCTGAGTCAGGATTCTCTGCCATAAATACTTGTTCAATCGCGGTATAAATGGGCTCGTCCGCATATTTTAAATGATGCTGGGTGATACGCGTCAAGCCATTAAAAATACGCTTAAGGCGTTCAGGCATCTCTTTGGTATCTGTGCGAATAGTACCTGCATCGATATAGGTCAGTTTATCGCCTGTTTGCTGCACGATACCATAACCGGTCATGCGCGAACCCGGATCAATCCCAATTATAATTGCCATAGTATTTCGTTTTGCTCACATTTTATTTTATGGCTTAAAAATTAGCCGTAAGTTTGATAGTATAGCAATCAATCCCCATATACATCATATGTTAGCCATTTTAATTTGCATGGCGCTCAATTTATTGATTTTTATTTTATAGGACGACGCTTTATGGGCCAGATAGTTGGTATTGCCATTGTATGGTTTATTATCGAGATGCTACTGTGGTATTTGCTTGCTCAATTTATGAGTGGCTGGTGGATATTTATGTGGTTTATTGTTGCTGCTGTTATCGGTATCTCACTCATGCGTAAAGGTATGGCGGCTCTCAACCCAATGGCTCAGCAGATGAAAGCTGGCGGTATGATGAACCCCGCGATGCGTCCGCAAGAATCGACTATGATCAAAAGTGTGGCAATGGCAGCAGCGGGTATTTTGCTTCTTATTCCAGGCGTGCTCAGTGATTTGCTGGCGTTACTGGTGGTCTTACCACCGGTGCAAAAGAAACTCAAAGACTTTGCTAATAACTACGTCATGAACAACCAGCAAAAAATGATGGAAATGATGGCCAAGCAGATGGGTGGGCAAATGGGTGCTGGTCAAAATCCGTTTGGCGGTGCTGGTGGCATGGGTGGACAAAACCCATTTGGCGGAGCAGGTGGTATGAATAACCAAAATCCATTTGGTCAGCAACAAAATCCGTTCGGTGATGGGTTTAAACAGCATACAACGGTGGATGGCACTGCCAAAAACATTCCTAAGGATGTGAAGAAAATTACCAAGCCAGCCAATGACGAGTAGTAGATTGATTATAAATTAGGTATGAAGAAATTTTAACATAAAAAAAGCCCCTTTCGTCAATGACAAAAGGGGCTTTTTAGTGGCTATCACTAATTTCCTATTAACCTATTGGCTATAAATAAAATAGTTAATAACCGAATATAACAACCGAAGTGCCGCCGTAAGATGGTGACCCATGAACCGTGAAGTTCAGGGCGGATGCGTCATTACCTCGGCAGGTTTCCTGAGACACCGCAAGCGGTGCAGGCATACACAATGAGGCAATAGGTACCACATCCTGGTAAAGCATTATCGGCTCAGGGAATAAACATCTACTAGCCAACACTTCAGAATACATTTATCTTAACCAATGGTTTGAGTGATTGCAAGTGCGATTTACAGATTGATACGTGTCTTATTGATACGTGCTTTAAGAAAGAGCATCATTAAGATCAGAACTTCACTAAATTTTTAGTCAGATAAAGGCATAAAAAATACCTAATTGGTAGCCTGAAAAGTCGATTTTTCAGCTATTTTGAGATGTGTGTTAAGATAGAGGGCTTTAAACATCCTAATACAGCATTATAGGCGTTCATTCACTTGAGGAGCGGTAATCCATGACCAATATCCAGCAACAATCAGAATTTATCGACGATAATCAGGCTCAGCGCAATAATCAACAAAATAGCGATCAAAATAAAAAAGTGCCGCATGTTTTAATGATATTAGATGGTTTTGGGCATCGTGAAGATGATAAGGATAATGCGATTGCTGCCGCTAATATGCCAAATATGGATAAGATTTATCAAAAATATCCACATGGTTTGATATCCGCATCAGGAGAAGATGTTGGTTTGCCAGATGGTCAGTTTGGTAATTCGGAAGTCGGGCATATGAACTTGGGCGCTGGTCGCGTTCTTTATCAAGATTCTACCCGTATCTCAAGTGAGGTGGCTAATCGTGATTTTTATAAAAACGAAGCCTTAGTGAATGCGGTAAAAGCCGCCAATAAGCTTGGCGGTAATGTTCATATTATGGGATTGCTTTCGGATGGCGGCGTACATTCGCATCAAGACCATATCGAAGCGATGTGCCATTCAGCATTGGTACATGGCGCTAAGAACGTCTTTGTGCATTGCTTCTTAGATGGGCGTGACACCCCGCCTAAGTCTGCTGATAAATATATTAATCGTCTACGCGACCATATCATTAAGCTGAATGCGCATTATGAAAGTGGTCGCGTACAGATTGCCAGTATTATCGGCCGCTACTATGCGATGGATCGTGACAATCGTTGGGATCGAGTACAAAAAGCCTATGAGCTTATCACTGAGGGTAAAGCGGATCGTTTAGCAACCCGAGCTGATGGCGCGGTACAAGCGGCATACAAAGCGCGTGAAACCGATGAGTTTATTAATCCTACTGTGGTAATTGGACGTGACGAGGTGCCATATACCGTTGATGATAATGACGCCCTCATTTTTATGAACTTCCGCGCTGACCGTGCCCGTGAGCTTGCACAAGCCTTTGTATTGCCAGACCATGAGTTCTCTGGATTTGCCCGTCATAAACAGCCAAAGCTTGCGGCGTTTGTGATGCTGACTAAATATTCTGATGTCTTGGCGGATAATCCTAAAACCAGCATTGCTTACTATCCAACCTCATTAACCAATACACTTGGCGAATATTTGCAAGACAAAGGTAAAACCCAGCTGCGTATCGCTGAAACCGAAAAATATGCCCACGTGACTTTTTTCTTTAGTGGTGGCCGTGAAGAAGAGTATAAAGGTGAGACACGTATCTTAGTGCCTTCTCCCGATGTCGCTACTTATGATTTGCAGCCAGAAATGAGCGCCCCTGAAGTAACAGATAAATTAGTGGCGGCTATTGAGTCTGGCAAATATGATGTAGTGGTTGTCAATTATGCCAATGGCGACATGGTTGGACATACCGGTATCTTTGACGCTGCTGTCAAAGCGGTAGAGGCGCTAGATGTCTGCGTTGGTCGCGTAGAGGCAGCAGTACGTGCGGCTGGTGGCGATATGCTTATCACGGCAGATCATGGCAACTGTGAGCAGATGCAAGACTATGAAAGCGGTCAAGTACATACTCAGCACACCACTGAGCACGTTCCATTGATTTACGTTGGTGAGAAAAAACTAAAAGTACGTAGCGGCGGTAAGCTGAGCGATGTCGCACCAACTATTTTGGCATTGATGAATATCGAAGCACCCCCTGAAATGACAGGCGAAAGTTTACTAGTCGCAGCACCTTAGCGCTGCCATGTCAGTATTCGTTGCTATGACAGCTTAGTAAAATATAGTGACGAATGATGAACAAGTAAGGGAGGGATATTTATTATCTCTCCCTTTTTTGACGCTAAATTTTGTCTAACATTTCACTTGTAACTTATCACCTAAGTTACTTGCAATACTATCCTACTTTTAGAGGGTCGCTTGATGCTATCTTATAAGCTATTATCCATTAATAACCATTAATAACCATATAACATAACAATAATGTCGTAAATATTTCGGACGAATTTTTTAGGTGACTCATTTTATGCGTTCTATCAGCCTTATACTTTCATTGATGTCTAAAAGATTAGAGAATCCAATGATGACATTATCTATTCGCTCACATGTATTAAAGCCGACACTTATCGTTGGTCTGCTGGGGCTAAGTGTTGTTAATATACAGGCACAAGCAGCGCTCAACGATACTATTGCTCGACCTACCGCTGGCCCTACGGCAAGTTTACAATTAATCCGTTTAAATACGGATGACGTGCCACTAAACAACGGTGCCGATGATTTATCAGACATCGCTGATATGTTGGAGTCTGCTGATCAAGTTGATGATTCAATAGATAGTATTGCCGATGAAAGTGCGTTAAATAATGAATCAGGTACTTTCAATACTGACATTCCCGCTGAAGTGGCTCAGGTTTCGTTAAATGCTATCTCCCCGGAGACGCTGAAAACTTTTGTGGCGTTGGTCGATTTGGTCCGCCGTGAATACGTTGACACTGTTAATGACGAAGAGTTATTTAACAATGCGATGAGCGGCATGTTGACCAAGCTTGATAGTCATGCTGAATTTCTAGATGCTGAAGCCTATGAAAATCTGCGCGCTTTTACCGAAGGCGATGTCGGAGATATTGGCATTAAGGTAGAGTATCAATCGCAATCAGGCTATTGGGTCATTACCGAGGTAATCGATGACTCACCTGCCGATAAAAAAGGCATTGCGGTTGGCGATTATTTACATCAAGTGGATGAATTTAAGCTTGGCGAAGATGAAGAAACTAATGATATCAATCAACTCTTGACAGGGATTGCAGGCACACAAGTGGATATTGTGACTTCAAAAGCAGGGCGCCGTAAACATACCACGACTTTACAGCGTAATAACAATCATCCTCAAATTGTTGAGACTCGTCTCGTTGATGGTATTGCCATTATTAGATTACCGGCGTTTCAAAACAATAGCCGCGAAAAATTGCTACAAAGCTTAATCGATTTAGAGGCGCCAGTATCAGGTATTTTGTTGGATATGCGTGATAATCCGGGTGGAGTCTTGGCATCCGCTGTGAGCGTCGCCAGCCTGTTTATGAGTGAGACTGATGTGGTGCAAGTAAAAGGTCGTCAAGGTGATTCACGTACTTTATCGACTCAAGGCGTAGCGTTACTCGAACCATTGCCTATGGTGGTTTTACAAAATCGCTATTCAGCCTCAGCAGCAGAGGTATTAGCAAGTAGCTTACAGATGCAAAAGCGCGCCACTATCTTGGGTGAAGTCAGTTATGGCAAAGGATCGGTACAGTCAGTGATACCACTTAATAATGATCAGGCAGTCAAGTTAACGGTTGCCCACTATATGACTGCCTCAGGTAAGAAAATAGAGGGCATTGGGGTAGAGCCTGATGTGGCATTATCGGGTAGTGAGAGTACGTGGGAGCAGCAAGCCCTTGATCTACTACGAAAGAAGGCGCTTGCTTCAGGTATTCGGTTTGTGCGTAAGGGAGCGGTAGAAGACCGCTCTGAGAAAAACAACAACCTTCAAAACAGTAGTATCCAAAGCAGTGTCAACAAGAACAGTACCATTAAAAACAGCGTCATAAATAATGTTATTGAAAAACCGACACCTAAAGATAAACCTTAATTTAACCTTAAAACATGGAGCGCTATTCAGATTGATCTTCAGCAATATCTAGTTTGGTCATACGATAGCGCAGAGATCGAAAAGTCGTCCCTAACAATTCAGCTGCTTGGGTTTTATTCCAGCCTGTTTGCTTAAGCGCTGTGATAATCAGCTGTTTTTCTTGCTCTTGAAGATAGTGCTCTAATCCCTGCGCTGGTAATTGGCCGTCGGCTATACCTTTTGTATCTGTGGATTGATTGAATCCTTCGCCGTCATCATGCTGCTTGCTTAATGACTCTTGTGTCTGTTGACCTATTAAGTTATCGGTCGATCCTACGGTGTTTACCGCTGAGGGTTGATTGATTGAAGAGGACGTTGAAGGGATTGCTGAAGGCGTCATTGAAGAATAATGCTGGGTAATCGTACGGTAGGGGTGTAGATTAGTCGTTGCCTGCAGAGACGTTGTTTGCTGAGCACTTTTCTCTGCTGTAGACTGAGATTGGTGATCAGTGTTTTCTTCTGTATTTTCCTTCAACGATTCGGCTGGGTTTCTCTCATCGATATTTTGATTTGAGCCGCGAGAGATAGTGGCATGATTCGCGCTTATATTTTGGCTTTGTGGTGCTATGTTATTTTGATGTATCTCGACTTCTTGATGCACATCAAAATCAGATAGACCGAGGTGGCTGGCATCAATCGTTGATGTTTCAGCCAATGTCACGGCACGTTCAAGTACATTGCGCAGCTCACGAACATTACCAGCGAAATTATGCTGTTGTAAGCGCTTGCAAGCATCTGCTGTTAGCAATGGTGGCGATTCTAATTGCCATTCTTCAGCAATCAGTGCCAAAAAATGCTTGGCTAATACTGGTATGTCATCACGCCGCGCGTTAAGTGTCGGTAGTTTAAGCTCAATCACATTGATGCGGTAATATAAATCCTGTCGAAACATCCCTGCCTGTACGAGTTGATTCAAATCTTTATGCGTTGCCGATAAGATGCGAATATCGACTGGCAGTTCTTTGGTATCACCAATCGCGCGAACCGTCTTCTCTTGAATGGCACGCAGTAATTTAACTTGCATCGCTAAAGGCAAGTCTGCTACTTCATCTAAAAATAAAGTACCGCCATTAGCCTGCTGAAATAATCCTTGCTTGTCAGCAACAGCACCGGTGAAACTGCCTTTTTTGTGACCAAAAAACTCTGATTCCATCAGCTCTGAAGGTATCGCTCCGCAGTTAACAGGCACAAAACTGCCATCTCGACGCGGGCTTAAGTCATGAATCAATCTAGCAACGACTTCTTTACCGGTACCTGAAGCACCAGATAAAAATACCGGCGCTTGTGAGCGAGCCAATTTTAAAATAGTGTTTTTTAAAGGATGCATCACGGCTGAATTACCAATCAGACGATCATCTAACATCTGCTGTTCAGGTGAGCGCTGAGGCGTAGATTTTGCGGTATTGTCTTGCTGGATAACCTTTAGAGCGTTTTCAACCAACTGACGTAAACGTGGTAGCTCAAGGGGTTTATTCACGAAATCAAAAGCACCAAGTTTTAGCGCTTCAATCGCTAAATCCATACTGCCATGTGCGGTGATGACAGCGATAGGCTTACTAGAGCTGGCACTGATATGTTTGACCAACTCTAACCCTGAGCCATCAGGTAATTTTAAATCAGTTAAGCAAAAATCATAGTCATTTTCCTGCCAGTATGATTTTGCCTGTGACAAAGTATAGGCGACATCACTTTTGATACCCATCTTAGTCAGCGTAATTTGCATCAATCGGCATAAATCTACTTCATCATCAACGACTAGCGCGGTGGTTGTCATACATTATCTCATTGTGTTCAAGTACTACAAAAGTATTAAAAAATAATCCTATAACGATTTATAGAGGGTAAATAATGGCGTTTATCGCAGGCATATGGTTTTGGGTGTCAAATATAAATAGTTCTAATCTATCCGCTTTTAACCAAAGGCTTTTTTATTGGGAATGAGCGCTCATTTATTACCACAAGTGCTTAGCCAGCAGTCTCATTATAAATGGCGGGGGCAATCAGACGAAAGCAGGTCTTTTTATAGTCAGGAACGTAAAGTAACCGTGCATGATTGGCCTCACAAAATGCTTGGGATAAATACAATCCCAAACCGGTACCGGCCTTATCCGTGGTAAAAAATGGATTAAACAAATGGGTTAAATCATCAGCACCAACGCCCATACCCTCATCTAAGACATCAATTATAACATCGTTATCCGCACAATAAATTTCGATTTCCACAAAGGCATGAGGGTGGGCGTAGCTACTGTAACGTAAGCCGTTATTAATCAAGTTAATTAATACTTGCTCTAATTGATGGGTGTCAAATGAGATAGTAGGCTGCGTATTGATGTGTAAAAAAACATCATGGCCTTGAAAGTAATTGTGCAAAAATATTGGCATCCAATCAGCAAGTACAATGCTTTGCTGATTGGCAGTCTGCTGGCGAGACAGTTTTAAAACGTCCTCAATAATGCGATTAACGCGTTTGGTTTGCGAAAATATCATTTTATAAAGTTCATGGTTATTAGCTGTTTCACTATTTAAAGGGTCGCTATTTATATGGGCTAGTGTGGCACCAGCTCGCGTCTCACTTTCGACGACATCTTCTATTAATAATTGGCTTGCTTGGGAAATCGCCGCTAAAGGATTTCTTATTTCATGGGCGATACTGGCGGTCAGTTGTCCAAGCGAAGCCAGTTTTAATTGTTGAGCGCTGGCTTGTTCGCGGCGTAAATCCTCTAATATGATCAACTTACTGTCATCTTTTAGATGGATAATTTCGACACGTAGCTTGCCGATGACAGAAGCATTGGCGACGGCTGGCAGTTCATAAACGAAAGTACGTGATTGTCCTGCGGCTATGGATAAGCAGGCGTCAAATAGTTGCAGGTGTTGTTCGTTAAGTTGCTGCTGAAAGTCGGATAATGGCTTATTGTTTTTTGTGTTTAGGGAGTTTTTGTGTATATTGCTTGCGTTAATAGCGGTGTCTGTTGATGCTAGCGATGAATGGTTTGGAATACTAAGTAATTGATAGGCAGCAAGGTTTGCTAATACAACGTGTTGGCTATCAATTACGATGACACCATTAGCCATTTGAGTAATCACTTCTTGGTTAATCACGTTCAGTCGTTCGACTTCTTTGACATGGGTAGCGGCTACTTTTTCAAGCTGTACCAAGCGCTGCGAGATTGACCAACTTAAGCCTCCGACTGCCAAAAAGCTAGCTGACATGAGTAAGGCGTTCCCTAAATTTGCCAAACTCATACTATTAGCGATGGCATAAAAAAACTGCTGGTAAATAACGAAGATAATAGCAAGTAAGGTAATAATCAGCGCTTGCGAACCATGTAATAACATGAAGCTTGCGGCTACCACAACCATGTATAGCATGGTCAACTGCAAATCAGGCGCGCCAGCGGTATAAAGCAATAAACTTAAAATAATGACATCTAGCGCCAATCCAAAAGCCAACTGTCGGCGCATATGTTTGCCAACGGTATAAAATAATCCCAGCAAGATTAAGCTCAGTAAAACGTAAAAACTGAGCACGGTTTGCTGCAAAAAACTTGGCAATGATGGGCTGCCATCAGCGCGAACTGTAATATACACCATCAGCATAAAAAATAAGCTGACGATAAAGCGATAACTGCTATAAATGAGCCCCAGTTTACGTAGCTGCGGCACAGGCAGGATATCATCTTGCTCTATATAGTCAGTAATAACAGTGATAAGATTCGAGGCAGATTTGACAGGATTCATGGGTTGATAACTAATGTTCTTGATAAAAGGGATTCTTGATAATTAGGGTTGGATGAGGCCATGGCGAATCGCCAAATGGGTCAACTTCACATCACTATCGACATTCACTTTTTCATAAATACGGTAACGATAGGTATTGATGGTTTTCACGCTCACAAATAACTGATCGGCAATTTGTTGGGGACTTTGACAGTTGACCACCATCATCGCTACCTGCTTTTCACGATCGCTTAATAAGTCAAAAGGTGAGTTGGCATTATCAGACAATAGAACATCAGCCAACTGTTCAGCCACATCTTGGCTAAAATAACGCCCACCTTGATAGATTTTTTTGACGGCTCGTATCATCTCATCAAGCGGTGTACCTTTAGTAATATAACCATTGACGCCCGCTTTGATGAGCATCGACGGATAAGGCTGAGCTGACATACTACTGACCGCCAGGATTTTGATGCCCATATCAAGCTGAATCAAGCGTTTGGTTGCTTCAAGACCACCGATATTAGGCATATTAACATCCAGTAATATCACATCAGGACGCAGCTGTTTGGCCAGTCTTATCGCCATATCGCCGCTGTCTGCTTCGCCGACGACTTCGATATCGGCACTGTCGGCCAACATACGGCTGATACCCATCCGCACCAAATCATGGTCATCTACTACTAATACTCGAATCATCGTTATACTCTTTTTTATCTGTCAGAATAAAGGGTGCACTATTAAACCTAAGCCACCTAAACCAGTCTAAATAATTAGCATAAGTTTATACATTCACAAAAACACCAATATTAAGCGTTATATTTTAATATTGAATACGTAATTAAGAAGTTTACAGCTTAAATGTAATGCTATATTGCGCTAATGTTAATTAGTATTGCTGTAATATAAAGTAAATGTAGTAAAGTTTGAATGTGGCTAGAAAATCTCATCTAATTGATTTAGTAGATTAAACTTAAATGCAAACCATGATACACTAAAAATACAAAAACTCTATGTGAGTATCTACAAACACATCCATAAACGCTACGTACGTTGTTGCCGTTAGTCAGTATGTAACTCATTTACTGACTAACAGCATCGCGGCGGCAGGAGGCATAATGAAGCAACTACCATTAACCAAACAGCAATTAATCGCTGCTATGATTTCATTGAGTTTGGGCAGTGTTGCACAAGCCGCACTTACAATTAATGGTAGCTCTACCTCTGAGTCTAGTGCTCGTATGAGTTGGGGCGGTGCCGACAGCTTGTCCGAAGCGCGTAGTATCATGTCCAAGTCTAGTAATAGCTCTACGATTAAAAAAGTAGATAATGGCAATGGCACGACCAACATTACCAATAGCTTTGGTAGCAGTAATAACAGTTATAATAATACCAATAGCTATAACACCACTTATCGCGGGAGTTTTGGCAGCAGCAACATGATTCCGATCAGCACCGATTCGCGCAGTGTGGCGGTAATCGATGCAGAAACTGGCGAATCTATCTATGAAAAAGATGCCGATATAGCCCGTCCTATGGCCAGTATCACCAAAGTCATGACGGCTATGGTAGTGTTGGATGCGGGTTTAGATATGCGTGAAGAAATCACGCTTGATCCAGAAGATTTCGTTGGTCCTAAACGTGCCAGCTCAAACCTTAAGTCGGGTGATCGTCTAAATCGTGCTGAGATGTTATTGATGGCATTAATGAAGTCAGAAAACCCAGCAGCAAAAAGTCTTTCTCGCAACTATCCAGGTGGCGATAAGGCCTTTATGCGTGCCATGAACCGTAAAGCACAAGAATTGGGTATGAGCACGGCGTTCTTCGGTGATGCTACTGGTCTTGATAAGCGTAATGTTGCTTCATCAAATGACTTGGTTAAAATGGTTCGTGCGGCTGGTAACTATGACGTGATTCGTCGTTTTTCGACTACCAAAAGCTATGATTTTTATGTCTCTAACTACTCAAGTGGCAACCGTACTTATAAAGCCAATAACACTAGCAGTCTAGTCCGCGATGGCAGCTATCCGATTGGTATCTCAAAAACAGGCTTTATCAATGAAGCAGGTCGTTGTGTGGTGATGGAAACGCGTGTGAATAACCGCCCAGCGATTATCGTTATTTTGGGTGCCAACAGCTCAGCAACACGTTGGGGCGATGCCAAAAATATTCTAAACAGTTTGGCGACTCGCCGTAGCGTATAAGACTACTCATTTAGCATTGATAAAAAAGGCTGTTATGCGATATAACAGCTTTTTTATTGTGTTGAATTTAAGGACCGTTAAATGATTCAGCCACCAGTTTCTACCGTTTCTCATGCCTTACCTAAGTTATATCTACTCACTAATGACGATGAATTTACGGTTTTATATCGTAAATTAGAAGCTGCATTAGCAACAGGGCTGATTGCGCTATTACAAATACGTCGCAAGCATATATTGGCATTGCCTGATGGTAAGTCGACTCTATACGCAGAAGCGCTAAAAATAGTGAATTTAGCCAAAGTATACAAGGTAGCAGTCGTTATAAATGATGATATCAGTTTGGCGGCAAAGCTTGATGTTGGTGTGCATCTAGGGCAGCAAGATGGCGATATTAGTGATGTCAAACAGTATTTAGCACCGAATCAGATGATCGGTCGCACTTGCCATGGCGATATAGAGCTGGTTAAAGAAGCAAAAAATGATGGGGTAAGTTACGCAGCCATGGGTGCGGTATTTGCTTCGGCTACCAAACCTAATGCAAATGTCATCTCACGTCAGCAGCTCATGGAAGGTTGTCAGCAAGGGATCGATATATGCGTGATAGGAGGGTTAACGGCAGAAAATATTACCGAGCTGGCAGGTTTGCCCATTACTTATGTGGCGGTAGTTGGTGATATTATGGATTTACCCGTGCATCAAATTGCTGCGCGTTGTCAGCAATGGCAGCAGGCGCTTAATAATACATGGAATGCGCCTGCTTTATAAAGGTTATGTCAAAACGAGAGCTAGCTTAAAGATAGTAATGATGGACTATTCTGCATGTTCCATACATAAAGTAGCATAGGGCAATGCTTGCAAGCGTTGTGCTTCGATTGCCTCGCCGCATACCTCACATTCACCATAATGACCAGTTTCGATGCGGTTTAACGCATTTTCGACGTAAATTAAGCTTTGGCGTGCCTCTACCATTAAGTTTTTGCGCATGTCATTTTGACGATAAGCAATCGCTTGGTCTTCCCAGTGTTCATTGAGGTCGTCTTGCGGGTTTTGGATATGGTCTTCGATTTTATCAATTCGAGTCTCATACTCTTCTTTTAGTTTTAATAATTCTTGTTTGGCCGCTTTGAAGTCGATACTCATTATATTCTCCTAGTAGGTTATTTTTATTGTTGGATTTATTGATTATAAACAGCCTCTCTATCATAAACGGCAGAATCTTTGAGTACCACCACGAAATGTTAATGCTCGTTTTGTTACGTCTAAGTATATTCTTTTCCGGTGAGCAAAATTTATAGCAGGTTCTTTATGAGCGCCAGTTAGAAAGCTGCTAGAATACACCGCCTTAAATTCTTGCTGGGTCAGTTTTATAAAAATAACCAGCAAGATGAATCGACTAAATAAGTTTAATAAAAACCATTCAGTAACATTTAACAAACAGCCACATTATAGATTAACAATAGATGATGCATAGGAGCAGGTAATGAATTTTTTGCGTATGAGCGAGCTGAGTTTGACCGATAAATTGGTGTTGATTCGTGAAGATCTCAATGTGCCTATTAAAGAAGGTAAAATCACCAGTGACGCTCGCTTACAAGCAAGCTTACCAACGATTAAAATGGCGCTTGAGAAAGGGGCCGCGGTGATTGTTTGCTCGCACCTAGGTCGCCCAGCGGAGGGGATTCCTGAGGCAATATATTCGCTAGCGCCCGTCGCTGATTATTTAAGTGATAAATTGGCAGCGCAACTATCAAAACCAGTGACTCTCAATTGTGATTACCTGACTCAAGGTGTCTCCATCAAAGCGGGCGAAGTCGTACTGCTAGAAAACGTGCGCTTTAATGAAGGTGAAAAGAAAAATGATGCGGCTTTAGCGCAAAAATATGCGGATTTGTGCGATATATTTGTGATGGATGCTTTTGGTACTGCTCATCGGGCGCAAGCGTCAACTGAAGGCATTACCCAAGCTATGCAACAAGCTGGAAAAACTGCCTGTGCTGGACCTTTATTGGCAGCTGAACTTGATGCATTAAGTTTAGCGCTTGAAACACCAGCGCAGCCGATGCTGGCTATTGTCGGTGGCTCAAAAGTCTCTACCAAACTAGAAGTTTTGCATAGTTTGGCTGAGCTCTGCTCGCAGATTATCGTGGGTGGCGGGATTGCCAATACTTTTTTGGCGGCACAAGGTCATAGCGTTGGTGCCTCATTATACGAAGCAGACTTAGTGGATACGGCTCGTGAAATCATGGGGAAAACCGAGATCTTATTGCCTGAATATGTCGTCGTTGCCAATAAAAACGACATTGATTTTGCCGATTTTACGGGCTCATTACAAAAGGCAACGGCCACTATCAAATCTGTCGATGCAATCGGCGATGATGACATGATATTAGATATCGCCCCAGCAAGTGCTGAAAAACTGGCTAACGCCATTATCAATGCAAAAACCATCTTGTGGAATGGTCCTGTAGGTGTTTTTGAAGTCGATGCTTTTGGTCAAGGTACTCAAATAATCGCAAATGCTGTCAAAAATAGCCAAGGTTTCTCGATTGCTGGTGGCGGCGATACGCTTGCTGCGATTGATAAATATCAGGTGGCTGATGGGGTTAGCTATATGTCCACAGGCGGCGGCGCATTCTTAGAGTTTGTAGAAGGTAAAGTATTACCGGCGGTTGCTGCTCTACAAATCAATGACTAATGCTTTAACAATAGTAAGCATATGAGTAACATTAGGCGTACAACTCAGCCTCAACATCTAAGGTAAGCTGTAGCGATAATATTTTGGCTACTATTCTTATCTTACTGTTTTAAGTACGATAAGCATGAATGGTTATTGATTATTGTTAAGTGGTAATTATTTGTTTCTATACTGAAAATTGTTATTGCATGTCTAATTTGCACTCTATAAAATAGCGCAAACCATGTGTTTGACATGCTTTATTTATGAGGGATTTACTATGTTAAAACGTCATTTATTACTTGCTAGCGTTCTTGCTGGTACTTTTGCAATCACTGCATGTAGCCAAGAAACACAAGATAAAACTGCAGCTGCAGCCGACTCTGCTGGTGAAGATGCTGCTGCCAACACGGAAGAAGCCGCTGCGAAAACTGAAGCTGCTGCTGCTGAAGCGGAAGTTGCTGCTCAAGAAGCGGGTGCTAATGCTGCAGACAACGCTGAAACCGCTGGTGCTAATGCTGCAAACGCGCTAGAAAATACTGGTGAAGCGGTTGTGGTAGGCGCAAATGAAGCCGTTGCTAATACTGCTGAAGTGGTTGCCGATGGCGCAACGGCTGTCGCGGATAAAGCCAGTGAAAACGCAGTAGAAGCAGAGCAACAATACTAAGAAAAATAAAGCTAACTCTATTAATATAGAATTAATGGGTAAATCATTAGCTTATTAGTTGCTTTACAAGCCCTAAAAAAATGGAAAAAGCTTTGGTGATTGCCAAGGCTTTTTTTATTGATAAAAATAATCGGCAGCCTTTATAAAAAGTAAGTTATTGCTGGTAGCAAACGAGATCGATGGCCTAATTATGCAAACAAGCTAGAAAAACTAAGCAGGCAAACAAATAGTCGGCTAAGCGCTACGAAGCGGCGGTAATTTTTGCTATAATCACGGCGTAATAATGACGAGCAAAAAACAGTACTTTTTGCTGGCTTATAATGGAATATCTATTACAAAGCTGGGTTGCAGGGTAAGTATTGCAGCGTCGTATTGTTAAAAATGATTTCTTAATATCATCTTCAAAATACTATTTTTAAAACATAACCAGAGAGCGTTTTATGGCCTTAATATCGTTACGTCAACTTTTGGATCATGCTGCTGAACACGGCTATGGTGTTCCTGCTTATAATGTCAATAATTTAGAGCAGATGCGTGCCATCATGATAGCGGCTGACGCCTGTGATTCTCCTGTCATTGTACAAGCCAGCGCCGGCGCGCGTAGTTATGCAGGCTCGGCATTTTTGCGTCACTTGATTATTGCTGCTATTGAAGAGTGGCCACATATTCCAGTCGTGATGCATCAAGATCACGGTATGTCACCCGCTATTTGTCAGCGCTCAATTCAGCTTGGCTTTTCATCAGTGATGATGGACGGCTCGCTTGGTGAAGACGGCAAAACGCCAATGGATTATGATTACAACGCCAGCGTCACGCGTGAAGTGGTCAAAATGGCTCATGCTTGCGGTGTTTCAGTAGAAGGCGAGATTGGTTGCTTGGGCAGTCTTGAGACTGGTATGGCAGGCGAAGAGGATGGTTCTGGCGCAGAAGGCGTACTTGACCACGAGCAACTATTAACCAGTGCTGACGAAGCCGAGCAGTTCGTTAAAGACACCAACGTCGATGCACTAGCTATTGCTATCGGTACCAGTCACGGTGCTTATAAATTTACCCGTCCACCGACAGGCGATATTTTATCGATTGAGCGTGTAAAAGAGATTCATGCCCGTATTCCTAATACGCATCTGGTCATGCATGGCTCATCATCAGTGCCGCAAGAGTGGTTAAAAGTCATTAATGAAAATGGTGGTAATATCGGTGAGACTTATGGTGTGCCCGTTGAGCAAATCGTTGAAGCGATTAAGCATGGCGTCCGTAAAGTAAATATCGATACTGATTTACGTTTGGCATCAACAGGCGCTATCCGTAAATTCCTTGCAGAAAATCCTAGCGAGTTTGATCCACGCAAATATTTCAAAGCGTCTATGGTAGCAATGTCAGATATCTGTACCAATCGTTTTGAAGCTTTTGGCTCTGCTGGTCAAGCGCATAAGATTCGCCCTATTAGCCTCGAAGGTATGGTCGATTTTTATCAGTAAGCTTGACTGATAAAAGACAGCACTCAATAACGAGATGGCAGCTCATTTCATTTTTTATAATAGCGCTTATGAGAGGTAGTGGATTATGATTGGATTGATTACTGGACAGGTGCAGTATTTAATGGCACCAACTGCCTGTGTCATGACCACATCTGGCGTCGGCTATGATATTGAGCTGCCACTGCCATCATTTTGCCAGTTGCAACTGAATCAGCAAGCAAGTATCTGGACGCACTTTCATGTGCGTGAAGATGCGCAGCTGCTGTTTGGTTTCATCGATCGTAAAGAGCGTGATGTTTTTCGGCAATTGATTAAAATTAATGGTGTTGGTGCCAAAATGGCATTGGCAATGCTGTCTGCAATGTCAGCCGCTGAGTTAAAAATGCACGTTGAGCAAGATTCAGAAACGGCACTCATGCGCATTCCTGGTATTGGTAAAAAGACGGCTCAGCGTTTATTAATTGAGCTAAAAGATAAGCTTAAAAATATCGAAGTTGATGACAGTAATTTAGAGTTTATCACTCAATCAGCGCCAGTTTCTCACGAGGGCAGTATTATCGCTGAGGTGGAAGGCGCTCTGGTGAGCTTGGGCTACAAAGAAAAAGAAGCTCAGCAAGCTATTAAGGCGGCTAAAGGTAATGGCGAGACGTTTGCAGATACGCAAAGCTTATTAAAAGCCACATTGCAGCAGTTCCAGAGTTTTAAATAGCGGTGCTATTACGTGAATAAGGATTATTAAAAATAAGCGACATTAGGTGTCGCTTATTTTCGTTTTGGCGGGTACTTTATGATGTTTTGCATGACTTATGCGTAGCGTTTAGTTATGCTATTTATTACCTAGTCTTTTAAAAATAATGATTTAAATATAATGATAAAACCTATGATGCAAGATCGTTTGATTAATCCGCTAGAAGGAGCAGCTGATGCTCCTGATGCCAATATTCGACCAGCATTATTGGCTGAATATATCGGTCAGCCAGTGGTACGTGAGCAGATGGAAGTTTTTATTGCCGCGGCACGTGCGCGTGATGAAGCGTTGGATCATACGCTAATCTTTGGTCCGCCAGGCTTGGGCAAAACCACCCTTGCCAATATTATCGCTCGTGAGATGGGTGGCAATCTACGCTCAACTTCTGGACCTGTACTAGAACGTGCCGGTGACTTAGCGGCCATGCTAACCAATCTAGAAGCTGGTGATGTGTTATTTATCGATGAGATTCACCGTTTAAGTCCTGTTATTGAAGAAATTCTTTATCCAGCGATGGAGGATTTTCAGCTCGATATCATGATTGGTGAAGGTCCTGCAGCACGCTCTATTAAGCTTGATTTGCCACCATTTACGCTAGTTGCAGCAACCACGCGAGCAGGATTATTAACGTCACCTTTGCGCGATCGCTTTGGTATCGTGCAGCGGCTTGAGTTTTATAACATTGCTGACTTGACGACGATTGTCAGTCGCGCCGCTCGGCTGATGCGGGTGCCGATGAGTGAGGACGGTGCGGTTGAGATTGCTCGCCGTGCTCGTGGTACGCCACGAATTGCCAACCGTTTACTACGCCGTGTGCGCGATTATGCTCAAGTCAGAGGCGATGGTAGTATCAATGGTGCGATTGCGGGCAGTGCGCTGGACATGCTAGCAGTTGATAGACGCGGCCTTGATCATTTAGATAGGCGCTATATCGAGATATTACACGAGCGTTTTGACGGTGGTCCTGCTGGGGTTGAAGCAGTGGCAGCGGCGATGGCTGAGGATCGTGGAACGTTAGAAGACGTCATTGAGCCTTATCTTATCCAGCAAGGCTATGTACTACGGACCGCACGCGGTCGTGTATTGACACAGATGGCGATCGATCAGATGGTATAGTATTAAAATCAGAAATATCAAATCATAAGCCCAAAAGTGCACCTACATTTAATTTTCTAATTAAACGCAGGTGCACTTTTTTTTGTTAATTATTATATGGCTACGATTTTATAGGTAAAGGCTGAGGCCATATTTTACCGGGATTGAGGATATTTTTAGGGTCAAGTGCTGACTTAATAGCCTGCATCATCGCGATGGCATTGCCATGTTCTTGATCCATATATTTTTGCTTACCTTGCCCGATTCCATGCTCGCCGGTACAGGTGCCATCCATCGCAATCGCGCGCATAGCAAGACGATCGATAATACCGTCCGCAGTAGCCACCTCTACTGGATCATCAGTATTAACCAATAATAAAACATGAAAATTGCCATCACCAACATGACCGACGATAGGTCCAATCATACCGGACGCTTCGATATCTTTTGCCGTCGCACTGACGCATTCCGCTAAGCGTGAAATGGGTACACAGGCATCAGTCGATAAGGCACTTGCTTCAGGGCGTAGGGCGGAGCTGGCGTGATAAGCATTATGACGCGCTTGCCAGAGACGTTTACGCTCGGCTTCATTGGTATCCCAAACAAAATCGGTGCCACCAAACTCTTCAATGATATCGGTAAACATCTGAGCTTGTTCGCGAACGCCAGCTTCTGTGCCATGAAATTCTACAAACAATGTCGGCGTCTCTGTTAAATCGAGATTGGCATATTGATTACAAGCTTTGATTTGCATCGCATCCAGTAGCTCAATACGCGCAATAGGCAAGCACATTTGAATGGTCAGCATGACTGCCTGACAAGCATCCTCAATGGTTGGGAAATGACAAAGGCCGCTGCCAATACATTCGCTAATACCAAATAATTTAAGCGTGACTTCGGTAACGATACCGAGCGTACCCTCTGAGCCTATCATTAGCCGCGTTAAATCATAACCGGCGGCGGATTTTTTGGCACGTGTGCCTGTTCGAACAATCTCTCCACTTGCTGTGACGACTTCAAGTGCGAGCACCACATCTTTCATAGTGCCATAACGTACTGCGTTAGTCCCTGAAGCGCGAGTAGCAACCATGCCACCGATACTGGCATTGGCACCAGGATCTATCGGAAAAAATAACCCCGTATTACGTAAATAATGGTTCAATTGCTCACGCGTGACGCCAGGTTGTACCGTAACCGTCAGGTCTTCATTATTGACCTGCAATATTGCATCCATTGCATGCATATCGATACACAGTCCGCCATAAGGAGCATTTAATTGACCTTCTAAAGAAGAGCCAATACCAAAGGCAATCACCGGCATCTGATATTGATTGCAGATCTCTACGGCCGCTGCTACCTCGTGTTTATCCTGTACGGTTAGTACCGCATCAGGCGGCTGATTGGCTAACCAAGTCATCGTATGACCATGCTGCTCGCGTACCGTAGCATTGGTACTGAGCTGTTTACCGAAGCGAGTTTGCAGGACCGCAATAGCAGCACTATGATCTGGTTTAACAGTGTTTTCAAGGTGAGAAGCGGGTAAAGATGACATGGTCGATTCCTACATATAAAGCGGGTTCTAAACTGAATGGACGAGACATAAAATAAAGCTAAGCGCCAGCTACCTTTATATTTTTTCAAAGGATAATTAAAGTTAGTGAGCGCTTGTTTAACGAACGTTTGAATTGATGATTATTAATAGCATTTAGCATTTAGCATTTAGCATTTAGCATTCAGCGGTCTAGGCTAAGATACGCCAAACGACGACTAAAATAGCCAATAAATAAAAGATAGGTGACAACCAACCGATAACTTGTGTCGCAATCGCAATGAAAATAGCGAAACCCGACAGCGCCAACCAATCGCGGCGACGGTCGTTGAGCATATCGGCACGAATCTGCTGTATTTCACGCAGTTGACTGTCTTGGCGTGACCCTTGTGAGGCGAGACTTTGCAGTCCTTGATCTAGCAGTTTAGGGATATCAGTCGTCGACAGTAATATCTCTGGCAATTGCTGGCGTAGCTGTTGTAAATTACGCATCGGATCTAATTGCTCTTTAATCCAGCTGCTTAAAATTGGCTTAGCAAGTGACCAAATATCGAGATCAGGATATAAGTCGCGACCGAGTCCTTCGACATGTACCAAGGTTTTAAGCAGTAGCATTAATTGCGGTGGGATACTCATATGATGGCGGCGGGCGATATCCAAAATTTGCATCAAAACGCCAGCAAAATCGATATCGTTAATGGACTTTTGCAACATCGGACCGACAGTGCGGCTCATGTCACGCATCAACGCATGCTTATCGGCACTTGGCGGTATCCAGCCAGCTCGGCTGACGATATCAACCATCGCCGTAAAGTTGTTATTCATCACCGCCAATAGCATCCGCGCTACGATAAGCTGATCGTCCTTTGATAAGGTGCCCATGATGGCACAATCAAGACCGATATAGCGTGGCTCATGACCCAAATCAATCGCAGGCATATTTGCATGGATAGTTTTAACGGGTGGTGTCTCTACGAAGACGTTACCCGGATGCATGTCAGCATGAAAGAAGTTATCACGAAATACTTGGGTGAAAAATATGGTTAAGCCTTTTTCTGCTAGTGCGGCTCGGTCATAACCCAGCTGATCAAATACTTCAACTTGCGAGATAGGGACGCCTTGAATACGCTCCATGACCATAACGTTTTTAGCAGCGTCATAAACTTCAGGTACATACATCAATGTAGAACCTAAGAAGTTGTTGCGCATTTGGGTGGTATTGTCTGCTTCAAGGGTCAAATCTAACTCATTGAGCATCACTTGCCGATAGTCTTCGACAATATCGATGATATGTATGGCACGCGCCGCTTCAATACGAGCCGATGCCCAATCAGCCAATTCACGCAGTAGCTCAAAGTCTGCAATAATGGTAGTCCGAATGTCAGGACGAACCACTTTGACAACTACTTCACGCCCGTCATGCAGGGCGGCGGTATGCACTTGGGCGATAGAAGCTGCTGCTAAAGGTTTTACATCAAAGCGCGCAAATAAAGTACCAATAGATTGACCGAGACCGTGTTTAGGGTCTTGGATTTGAGCAATGGCGATATCAGAGTCAAAAGATTTAACTTTATCTTGCAGCTGAACCAACTGCTCAATAATCTCAGGCAGTACTAAGTCACGACGCGTAGAGAGTAATTGCCCAAGCTTTAAAAAAAGTGTACCCATATCTTCAAGGGCATATTTAATCGCATTGGGCTGGTGCTTTTTACCCCAAGCTGCTGGATGCATACGGATTAAACGCGCTAAAGGTTGTAGCTGCGGTGCCTCTTCAACAGACAGGTGCGTGTCAATACGATACGTGGCGGCAATACGCCAAAGCTCAAGTAAACGGGCGCGATGAGATAATAGCATGAGGTATAAGTACTCTAGATAAAGTCGAAAATAGGGTAGGCGCTGTGATTGTTTATACTGCGATTATGTATGCTGCAAAAAAACCATCACAGCAGCACTGTTTTACTTTTAAAGTAAGTCGTTATAGATTAGGCCACTATAGATAATGTGTGATTAATAACACTTTTATCTATGGTTGATTAAACGCGCCTGCTCGTCTTTGATAGCTGCCAGTCTGGCTTCTTCACGTTCGACATCCGCACGTAGCTTTAATAGCTGCTGCTTAAGGTCATTCATCTCTGCTGTCTGCATAGGATCAGAGTCAACATTACCCGCTACATCATTGGCCCAGTCGCTGACATCGTTAAAAGCGCGTTTGGCACTATGCCGCCAGCCGCTTTTGAGCTGTGATATGAGCAGATGCAATTGACTGGCCATCGGCTTACCAATAAATGGTTCAAGTTGTCCAGCCACATCGGGATCAAAACCTGCTACCAGTTGTTTAAGCTGCATCAGTACTTTGTAATCACCAGCGATAGGCAGGTTACCGTCAGTGCCGCGCATTAGGTTGAGCAGTTGGGCTGGATTATCAACGGTGATGACACAGTCTGGGCGACTATGCCCAATCCGCGCTTTATCCATATTGGCTTTTTGACGCTGATCAGTATGAACATTGGCTTTAAAATTGCTTTCAAAAACGCTTTCGGTCGTTACCGGCTCAAAACGCAAACGCTCATCAGTAAATAGCACATCCAAACTTATATCCGGTGCACCCATATTTAGTCGTAATACTTTGCCCGCAAGCGGTGCAAGACCAGCTTTGGTAATTTCATCGCTAGCAATAGCGATATTAATCAGCTTTTCGGCACCAGCCAAAAGTAAGACAGTCAGCATAAGGCTCTCACATATTTAGTTGAGCGCCTTAAAAAAAGCGCATCGTTTATCAGGGTCAGTTGTTACGACTGATGAGTATTAGCAATTTTTATCGTCACGATTTTTATCATGAAAATTTTCATCGTTAAGCTTTTTTATTGCTACGACTTTTTATCGCTATGCTTTAAAACCGCGATGTACGGCGACGATACCAGCAGTCAGGTTATGATAATCACAATTTTCAAAGCCCGCTTGTTGCATCATTTGTTTTAGCGTCTGCTGATCAGGGTGCATACGAATCGACTCAGCCAAATACTTATAGCTCTCAGAATCATTGGCAATCAGCTTGCCCATAATCGGCAAGGCAGTAAATGAATATAAGTCATAGGCTTTAGATAATGGCTCAAATATTGGTTTTGAGAATTCCAAAATCAATAGACGACCGCCTGGCTTAAGCACACGATACATGGCTTTTAAAGCAGCATCTTTGTCCGTGACATTACGCAAACCAAAACTAATGGTGACCAAATCAAAGCTTTCATCGTCAAAGGGCGCTAAAGTTTCAGCGTTGGCCAATACGAAATCGACATTGTTACAGCCGGCATTGATGAGGCGCTCACGACCGACTTCTAGCATGGCAGCATTGATGTCTGATAATACAACGTGACCGTTTTTGCCCACTTCACGGCTAAAGACTTTCGCCAAATCACCCGTACCGCCAGCGATATCAAGCACATGCTGACCGGCACGAACGCCCGATAAGCTAATTGCATAACGTTTCCATAGACGATGGATACCAAATGACATTAAGTCATTCATGATGTCGTATTTTTTGGCGACTGAGGTAAAAACATCAGCGACACGTGCCTGTTTTTCTGCTTTATTGACAGTCTTATAACCAAAATGCGTTTCTTCATTACCATCAGTATCAGCTGTATGTGGGTTATTGATATCATCACGCTGATTAAAGACAGTTTGTTTTGCTGGTTGTGCGTCAGTTTTTGCTGAGGCGTTCGAAGCGTTATTTAGATTGGCATTTGCTGTACTGGTATTTTGCATAGTCGTTTGTTGGCCTTGTGGCGTTCCTGTTGGTAAATCTTGAACTTGCGTGAAGTCATTATTGTTAACATTGTCACTGCTGTTTTGTGCATTGGCTTGTAGCAATGGATTTGTACCAGTATTTTGACGTGCTTTTACTTGAGCGGTGATATCTTGATTATCGGTAATGCTATCACTGACCAATTTATCCTGTAAGTGACCGTTGGTAGTAGTATTGACATTAGCATTAGGTTTTTGATCAGTCATTGCATTGTCCTATTATTGGTTTTTATGCTTGTTTTTTGGCCATGTTTATTCATATAAAGTGTGCCGTTAGCCACTTATACGATAAATCCTATCATACACCAAACGTTGCTGGCTTACCGCCATTATCCGTGGCATGAACTTCATCAATAATTTGTAGCTCACGCTCACAAAACGGTTCGATAAAGCTGCTCACACTACTAAGTGGTTTCATCGCTTTAAAGCCAGCATCAATAAAGTCGTAAAGCGGTTGATAACCATGACGATAAGCCGCACCTTTTGCTATTGCAAAGGCTTTTTTTAGCATAAATGAGTTGAGATGCTTATCGGTGCGATAACAGACTTCTTTAAGGTTGTTAATTTGGACTCGGCGCTCATTGGCTTCATCGACAGCACGGTAAGCGGTGAGCATGTTTTCTTCATTGACCGCTAGGTCTTGAGCAAGTAACCACTGAGCCAAATGCAAATCGAGCTCAATCGCCAATATAGAGGCTTGAATACCCATGCTTCCTGCTTCTAAAGCCGACTCTTTGGCAAGGCGTTCAAGTTTTTTGGCCTTAGGAAGAATACGACCCAACTGTTCTGCTAATATTTTGAATTCATCACCACCGTAGAGCTGGGTCAAAAAGTAATCTGCCATTGGTTTGTTTTTTGGTTGTTCAAATAGCGCACTATGCGTCTGCTTGATACGTGCTTGTTGCCATGATTGCACCTCTTTGAGCTTGGTGTTTAATGCGGCATCGTTATGATGTGGCAGCGCCCAAAAACGGTTCAAGTGCTGTTGTAGATTGGCTAAAGCAGACATGGCAGGTAATCCTATAAAAGTAGAAATATTAATCAAATTGATAATAAATAAGTTAAGTGGTTTTGAGTTTTTATGCTTATGGGTAGCTATTAAAACATGCTCGCAAGATTTTGTTCACCTTAAAAGAAAATAAAGCAGAATACAAATGCCAAACTGTTACATAGCGCTCTTATCTAGTTCTGTTACCTCGTCCTGTTACCTTGCTCTGTTACATAGCCGCGTTATTTACTGAATGGACTCAGTGCTATGATTAAGTGACTTCGTTATTTTAACCTCATTATTTAATAACGCTATAGCGAGCACAGATATGAGCAAAAAAAATGATACGACTGAAGCAGGTGCGCCACAAGCAGTGAGCACCCCATTTAACAAGGAAATCGTCGAGCAGCGCTTAACACCCAATCCTTTAAGTCAGTTTTTTATGGATAAGGATGCGCTTCGACTGGCATTGGTCACCGCCCAGTTCGCCCTACGAGCGACGCGTCAACAAACACCGCCAACCACCAATAAACCAATGGGGCTATTGGTGCTGGTCAACGGTATGGAGCAGGCAGGCAAGGGAACAGCCGTCACACAGCTACGGCAGTGGGTAGATCCGCGTCTACTCAAGGTTGAGGCGATCATCGGTGATTGCCCATTAGATCATCAGCCGATTTGGCAAGCGCATACTAAAGCCATGCCGCGCTACGGTGATGTGATGGTTTATTTTGGCAACTGGTATGCCGATTTGCTATATAACGTGATGCGTATGGCACATTCAGATAGCAAAAATAATGAGAAATTGATAAAAAGTAAAAAGTGTGCAGATGCTGATACGGATATAAATACTAAGGCGTTGCCCATTGGTAAGTGGCAAGATTATTTGCAGCAACAGCTGATTGAGCTGCAAGCCTTTGAGCAAGATCTTGCTGCGAATCATACTAAGTTGCTGAAGTGCTGGTTTCATGTAGATATCGAAACCTTGCAGGCAAGGCTAAACGATGATGAGACAGACCCACGTTTTTTGTATCAGATAGATTGGCATAGCGCGGCAGTAGTGACGCAGTTTAATGAGGTAGCCGCTACCTTATTACGCCAGCAAGGTGATTGGATCATTATTGATGGTGCTGATAAATCAAAAGCCGCCATGCATTTTTGTCATGAAGTCTTACATGCTATGCAAATGGCATTGGCGAGCAGTGAAGCAGAAAGCAGTGGAGTAGAGAAAAATCATAGTGATAAACCAAAGTTTGAGCCTGTTAAGTTTGAGAATGTAAAGCCACCTAAATTATTGACGGACATAGCCGATTCAGATATAGATAAATCAGACTATCATCAACAACTTGAAGCCAAGCAAGTAAAGCTCGCTGAATTACTACGCGCGCGTAAGGGCCGTCATGTGGTGTTTGCTTTTGAGGGTATGGATGCCGCTGGCAAGGGCGGCGCTATTAAAAGGCTGGTGGCACCGCTCGATCCACGTGAATATCAAATTTATAATATTAGCGCGCCCATGTTGTATGAGCTACAGCATCCTTATTTATGGCGCTTTTGGACCAAACTCCCAAACGAGCAAACAGACCGTATCAGTCGTATCGCTATCTTTGATCGTACGTGGTATGGACGTGTATTGGTTGAACGTATTGAGGGCTTTGCCACTGATGAGGAGTGGCAGCGCGCTTACGATGAAATCAATCGTTTTGAGGCAGACTTGGCAGCGTCAGGTACCTTGGTCATCAAATACTGGCTGGCTATCGATAAACAAGAACAACTCAAACGTTTTGAAGCGCGTGAAGAGACACCGCATAAACAGTTTAAATTAACGGAAGATGATTGGCGTAATCGTGAGAACTGGTCAGACTACGTACAATCTGCTGCTGATATGCTGGCACGTACCGATACCAAAAGTGCGCCTTGGTGTGTTATTGCGACTAACGACAAGCGTCAAGCGCGTCTGGACGTTTTAGACCATGCGATTGAGCAGCTCTCAGCGGTACTCTCTACTCGCTAAGGCTCTGATATTTACTGCGCTCGCACATGCTCATAGTAGTTATGGACTAGTTATAAAGCGGATATCGAGGCTGATTAATGATTAAAATATAACAACGCTCTTTGACTAAATGAGCAGATTTTTCGAGCCACAGATGTACAGTTACAAATCTTGTAATATCATCATGCATTATGCGTCTATATTTAATATAATAGGCGCGTAATGAGCGCTGCTATCTATTAAAATAGCTTGGTCGCTTGACTGTTTATTCTTTAATATCAATTTATCTTTTAATATCAATGTTTTTTTCATGACAATCAAATTTACCACAACAACACTATCACTATAAATACCTAAGCCGCAAGATGCTTTAATCGGACGATTTGGCAATATCCCTTGCGGCTTTATAGTATTTTGCACGATGGGTTTTTATCTTATGTTTTTGTCGTGTTCAAACCAAAGCATGGTCAAACCAAGGTGTATTTTAAGTAACCTATAAAATCGCCAAGGTAATGTATTAATAGCGTATTTAAAAAAAGCAATTCAAAACCGTATAGTAAAGAACCACGTTGCGCGCACGCTATCATAATTTTGGATGGTAAAAAAAATTTCATCATCCATTAATAGCATCGCAATGTCATCAATCGCATGTAATTTCAATCAGCTTACGCAGGACGTATCGACGTATGGGTATTAGCAGCAGCTCTACAGGATCAACTAAAGCAGTCGGTTCTATGAGAATTAATCTATTTTTTGGTGTTTTACTTATTGCGATGACCGGCTACTTTTTGTGGTGGGGTCTAGATTACACCATGCATCAGCAGACGACGCTATTTATTGTCGCCACTGCTTTTGGTGTCTTTATGGCATTCAATATTGGTGGTAATGATGTCGCCAATTCCTTTGGTACCTCAGTGGGTGCAGGGACGTTAACGATCCCTCAAGCGCTCGGTATAGCAGCGATATTTGAAGTGTCGGGCGCCGTGCTGGCAGGCGGTGAAGTGACTGACACCATTCGCAGCGGCATTGTCGATTTAGATGGTCTATCGGTAACACCCAACCAGTTCATTTATGTCATGCTTTCAGCTTTGATTGCTGCCGCATTTTGGCTGTTGTTTGCCACTAAAAAAGGCCTGCCGGTTTCGACCACTCATGCCATTATCGGCGGCGTGGTTGGTAGCTCCATTGTATTAGGTATCACCTTAGGTGGTACTGAAATGGCGTTATCTACAGTGAATTGGGGCACGATTGGCACTATCGCTATCTCTTGGGTGATATCACCGCTACTAGGCGGCATATTTTCTTATCTTTTATATGGACAGATTAAGAAAAACATCATTGAGTATAATGATAAAACAGAGGCGCATATTGCGACTCTTAAAGATAATAAAAAGACGCTAAAACACAATCATAAAGAGTATTTGGACGGTCTGACAGAATCAGAACAACTGGCTTATACTTCAGCGATGTTACGTGATCAAGAAATTTATAAAGATGATGATTGCGTCGTTGAAGATTTAGAGACCGATTATTACAAAGAGCTTTATGAGATTGAGAACGAGCGCAGCAACCTTGATACCTTAAAAGCACTTAAAAAATGGGTACCTATTATTGCGGCTGCAGGCGGTGCGGTCATGGCCTCTTTGGTCATTTTTAAAGGTCTGAAGAACGTCAATAATGGTATGACGACGCTGCAAGGCTTTTTAATCATGGGGATGATATCGGCGCTAGTGTGGCTTGCGACCTTTATTTATACCAAAAGTATCCGTGGCAAGCATAAAGAAGACTTGACCAAAGCCACGTTTATTATGTTTAGCTGGATGCAAGTATTTACCGCGTCAGCTTTTGCCTTTAGTCATGGCTCAAACGATATTGCTAACGCTGTCGGTCCTTTTGCAGCAATCATGGATGTTATCCGTACCAATAGCATTGCCACAGAAGCCGCAGTACCTCCAGCAGTGATGCTAACTTTTGGTGTTGCTCTTATCGTTGGTCTTTGGTTCATCGGTAAAGAAGTGATTCAAACAGTGGGTACGAACTTAGCAAAAATGCATCCAGCTTCTGGTTTCTCAGCTGAATTGGCTGCTGCTGCTGTGGTCATGGGCGCTTCAACTATGGGTCTGCCAGTATCGAGTACGCATACGTTAGTAGGAGCAGTACTTGGCATTGGTATTGTGAATAGAGATACCAACTGGGCGCTGATGAAGCCTATCGGTTTAGCATGGATTATTACCCTTCCTGCGGCAGCTGCGATGTCAGCAATCAGTTATATGGTGTTGATAAATATCTTTTAAAACTTAAACTTATAATAATTTAAGTTTCAGTTGCTTATAAAACGTCAGATATAAAAAACGCTTATCGATATCATATCGGTAAGCGTTTTTTTATAGACAGTAATGTATGTAAAAATTAAATCAATCGGTACCAAATTGCTTACGCTTTTTAGCAAAGAAGCGGTCTAAGCGATCCATGGCGTCTTCTAAGTCGTGTAAGTTGGGTAAAAACACCAAGCGGAAATGGTCATGTTTGTCCCAGTTAAACCCTGTTCCTTGTACCATCAATACGTTTTCTTCCAACAATAAATCCATCATAAACTGCATGTCATTTTCGATAGGGTAAATCTCAGGATCCATCTTTGGAAAGCAGTAAAACGCCCCTTGTGGCATGGTGCAAGAAATACCTTTAATCGCATTAAGGCGGGTAACTGCCAACTCGCGCTGCTTATATAAACGACCTTTTGTAGAGGTTAAGTCCTTCATGCTTTGATAGCCGCCCATGGCTGTCTGAATCGCATATTGCCCTTGGACGTTGGAGCACAGACGCATAGAGGCGAGCATATCCAAACCTTCGATAAAATCAGTGGCATGTTCTTTGCGACCTGAAACCATCATCCAACCTGCACGAAAGCCTGCGATGCGATGTGACTTTGACAGACCATTATATGACAAGACCAGCACTTCATCGGTCAAGGTGCTCATCGGCGTATGTTCCATATCATCATAAAGAATACGGTCATAAATCTCATCGGCCATAATAATTAAATTATGCTCTTTTGCGACCTCGATGATTTGCAGTAGCACTTCATCACTATAAAGTGAGCCGGTTGGATTATTGGGGTTAATAACCACAATGCCTTTAGTTTTGCTAGTGATTTTGGATTTGATGTCTTCAATATCAGGATGCCAGTTGTCTTCTTCATTACAGCGATAATGTACCGCTGTACCGCCTGCTAGATTGGCAGCTGCCGTCCAAAGTGGATAATCTGGCATTGGGACCAGCACTTCATCGCCATCGTTCATCAGCGCCTGCATGGTCATGACAATGAGCTCAGAAACCCCGTTACCTAGATACACATCACGAACATCAACCGCTGATAGCAGTCCCTTTGATTGGTAGTATTGCAGGACGGCTTTACGCGCTGAAAAAATCCCTTGCGAATCTGAATAGCCCGTTGCTTCTGGCAGATTCATCGCCACATCACGTAAAATCTCATGCGGCGCTTCTAAACCAAACGGGGCAGGGTTGCCAATATTAAGCTTGAGGATGCGTTTGCCTTCAGCTTCCATTTTATTGGCAGTTTGCAAGAGAGGACCACGAATGTCGTAGCAGACGTTTTGTAGTTTATCGGATTTTTTTATGGCATTCATAGAGTGACCACTCATAAGATTGTTTGATGAATTTGTGCGGGGAGTAGAGGAGGTTGTTTGTTGATGTTGGCTGTCGCCACTATTTTGCTCGCCTGAGGCAAGGTCTTCATTGGTATTGTCAGACTGCATAAGATCGCTTGAATCTACATCGTTATTGATGTCACTTTGAAGCTCACCACGCAATAGATAGCCTTCGCTACAGCCTAAAATACGCGCTAGTGTGGGTAACTTGGATGACACAATACCATTCGTTCCACGTTCCCAATTAGAGATAGCGCCGCGACTGACCTTTGCGCCAGCGGCAGTCATCGCTTGTGCTAATTGCTCGGCAGTCATCCCTTTGTCACGGCGTAGCTGTACCAGTCGTTCAGCTTGTGTATCCTTGCTTTTATCATCAGCTATCATCATGTAAGCCTTTTTTATGCAATGAGTTTGTAATAAATAGCGTATTAAAGAAAAAATATCAAAGTGATAAATTTTTAATTTATACCTAATGCAAGATATTATTGCATAACTAATTTTAATGCAAGTTTTTTCTTAATCTATAATAATCGTTAATGCAAGATTATCTTGCATTAAAGTTGATGTTTCTTAAAATTACATCTTTACTCATGGATGATTCAAGATAATTTGTTATATTTCACCTATCTCTACTGTTTTAAATCGTTATGCTATCAATTGATATGGTTGGCATTCTTGTAATGAATGTCTTGAATAATAAAGCACCAACCAACAGATAAAACCTATCGTTTTTATAAAAATAAGACGATAAATCACTGGTAGCAAATGATTCACAGTAGATTAGACAATAAATCATTCAATAAGGATAGGTTATGCAAGACAATCAACTGAGCAAAGAAGAAATCAGCCAATTGACAGAAGCTGACTGGAAAGAGCGCCTGAGTGCTGACGAGTATCATGTGATGCGCGAGAAGGGCACAGAGCGTCCACATACTGGTGTTTATAACGATATCAATGATAAAGGGATATATAACTGTAAAGGTTGTGGCGCAAAATTATTCGATTCAAGCAGCAAATTTGATGCTAGTTGCGGCTGGCCAAGTTTTGATCAAGGTATCGATAGTAGTGCTATCGATGAACATATCGATGACTCATTGGGTATGCGCCGTACGGAAGTCACTTGTAGCAACTGCGGTGCGCATTTAGGTCATGTGTTCCCTGATGGTCCACGTGAGACGACTGGCTTGCGCTATTGCATCAACTCAGTGTCTATTGATTTAGATAAAACTGAAGAATAGCTCAAAAAATAGCGAGTTTGTCGTTAAGATAAAGTTAGAAAATAATAGGGGATCGTATAATTTCCCCTATTACTCATTAAATCAATTAAAAATACTGTGCGATTCTAAATAGAATATACCAATAATAAATTTATTTAAGGATAAATAATGAGCACTATTTACGACTTTAACGCTGAGCGTATGGACGCTACCTCGCAAGCCTTCTCTGATTATGAAGGTAAGGTACTATTGATCGTCAATACCGCAAGCAAATGTGGATTTACCCCACAATTTGAAGGTTTAGAGGCGATGTATCAGCAATATAAAGATCAAGGGTTAATAGTCATCGGCTTTCCTTGTAATCAATTCGGCAGCCAAGATCCCGGTAGTAATGATGAGATTGGTGCGTTTTGTCAAAAAAATTATGGCGTTAGCTTTCCGATGATGGCAAAGGTTGATGTTAATGGTAAAGACGCCCATCCAATTTTTGAATGGCTAAAGAAGCAAAAGGGCGGTTTACTCACAGATGGTATCAAATGGAATTTCACCAAGTTTTTAATCGATAGTAAAGGGCAAGTAATCGACCGCTATTCACCAACAACCAAACCTGATGCCATAAAAACCGATGTAGAAGCGGCATTGGTAGCCGTCAGTGTATAAATAGTCAATATTTAGTATTA
>NZ_NEXU01000084.1:0-5585 GCF_002224105.1 Psychrobacter sp. DAB_AL32B
AATTTATAAGAGGAAGACGCTAAAAACGACCTACGCAGCGAGATTTCAGTTGGTTAGAATACCGGCCTGTCACGCCGGGGGTCGCGGGTTCGAGTCCCGTCCGCTGCGCCATATTTAAAACGAATTTAAACTTTCGAGTTTAAGCAAGTTTCGCCTCAAACATTAGATTGTTTGAGGTTTTTTTGTGTCTGGAATTCTCCTTAAAACCTTTATATATAAGGGCTATCTGTTTCACCTACAGTATTAGCTCGGAAACAGGTTGCTTCGTTCTATATTATTAATGTGACTTTTTTCGTAAACCTTCTATCTTTTAGTAATCGGTGACCAAGTGCTCGGTGACTAAACGGTGACCATTTTGTGACCAAGGTTGTTAAAAGTCGGGACTGAAGACGATCTCGTTTAATAACGTTTATACGGTAGATTGTTGTTTAAGAGTTGAAACAGCAATCGGCACCTTATAAAACTTAGTAAAACCTTCAATCGATTTGCCAGCGGTTAAACTGTCAGGTAGCCCATCCTTCATGTTTTGATCAGTGTAGATAACGACACAGCTAACATCAAACACTTATCCCGCTTAAAAAGTATGAAAAATACTTTCGTCAGCTGATAACAACCGTTTTTAAACAGCTATATATGAACTGAATAATAGCAACTGAATATATCGCTTAGTAACTGTGTATTGTTAAGGTTGCCGCTATTAATCGTAGAATGCTGGAAGTTAAAATAATCGCTATTTATACAGAAAACTTTTTCGCACCTACCACGCAAACGACTGCGCCTAATGTGCTGATCAACATGCCAATACTAACCATCTCATGCAGCAACAATGCCGCCAGCATTAAACCCATGAAAGGTTGCATCAGTTGCAGTTGGCCGACGGCGGCAATATCGCCTAAAGCCAAACCACGATAACAGAACAGAAATCCGATAAACATACTAAATACAGCAATATAAATTAAGCTTGCCCAAGCAGCAAAACCCACTTCTTCTAAAGATGTTGGCCAGGTGAACCACATCAGCGGTAACATAACAGGTAAGGACAACACTAAAGCCCAACTGATTACTTGCCAACTACCGAGCTCCCGTGACAATCGTGCCCCTTCAGCGTAACCGAGACCACAAGCCACGACAGCGCCGAACAATTGGGGCGCTATTATCAGCATTATTCTTTGCCAATAAGATTGAGCGTTATATGAGTGTTGAGACACAGCTAGATGAATCAGCACAAACGCGCTATTATCAGGTAAAAGGTCAAGTGTTTTTCTCATCAGCAGAGCGTTTGCTAGAATCCTGTGATATTAAAGAGGAGGTCGCTAAAGTAGTTATTGAGGTCTCTGACGCGCGCTTTTAGGATGTGACGGCAGTCGCAGCTATTGACAAGATTATTATCAAGTTTCGCCGTGAAGGTACTGAAGTTGAGCTCCTCGGTCTGAATGAAGCCAGTCAAGCGATGGTAGAAAAATTCGGCGTTCATGACAAATCGGATGCTACTAATAGCTTAGGCACTCATTGATAAGCTTACCCATTCAATAATAAAAATACTAAGGATAAAACAATGACAACACAACAGCATATTCTAGCGTGTATTGATGGTTCGGCAGTGACAGAATCCGTGTGTGATTATGCCGCATGGTATGCCAGTCGCTTGGGCTTACCGGTTGCATTATTAAATGTGATCGACGTACCAGCGTCGACAAGACGGGATTTGTCAGGGGCGATAGGTATCAACAGTCGCCAAGTTTTATTAGAAGAATTAACCCAGTTAGATGAACAAAGAGCCAAAGTAGTTAACAGTTATAGCACCGCCTTGGTCCAAGACGCAAAAAGCTATATTGAAAGTCAATTCGATGTAGACGTCAATATCTATCAGCGTCATGGCAAGCTATTACCTGCTATTGAACATTTCCACACCCAAAATCGCGCCATTGTGATGGGACGGCGTGGAGAAGATCATAAAGGCAGTCGAATCAATATTGGCAGCCAAATCGAAACGGTTGCGCGCGCGTCCAGCATACCTATCCTAATTTGTTCAGAAGCATTTACCATGCCTACCTCGTATATGATTGCCTTTGATGCCAGTAAAATAGCCATTACCGCTACACAAATGGTTGCTAGAAGTTATTTACTCAAAGGGTTGCAAGGTCATATCGTGATGGTCGGTCATCATGATGAATTGTCTAAACAAAGCTTAGCGGCAGCAGTTGCGGAACTCATGTCTGCAGGTTTTATGATCAAGGCACATCACTTACCTGAGACAGATGCCGTTAATGGATTATTGACATTTCAAGCAGACAATAATATCGATATCATCGTGATTGGTGCTTATGGACGTTCTAAATGGCAGCAGCTGTTTTTAGGTAGTACAACAACCGAGATTATTGCCAGTACGCTCTCACCAGTTATTTTAGTGCGCTAGAGGGTAACGTGCATAATAATAGCTATTACTATTATTAAAGGTATGAAAGGAAATTAACTGACCATGATTTGGCTAAAAATGCTCATTGGCGCGTTGATGGTATTAGTCATTCAACTATTTGCCCAAACCCGATTTTTTTATTTGGCGGCGCTTGCACCACTATTTCCAACCTTTACTCTAATCAGTCATTTCTTAGTCGGTACGCAGCGTAGTACCGCAGATTTAAAAGTAGCGCTGGTTTTTAGTATGCTTGGCGTCATACCGCATTTCATTTATACGCTTTTGGTGTTTTTCACTTTTAGCCATATTGGCTTGTATAAAGCATTATTATTAGGTGTGGTAGGTTGGCTGCTGGCCGCTGCCATTTTGGTATTGGCATGGCAGCAGTACCAGATTTAGAGAGTTATCTTCAAGCTATCTAAATTTGAGTCCTAGCATTATTACTTACGGCTATCCAAGCTGGATGAGAACGTCTTCAGATATCACTGAGTATGATGTTTTATAGGCATTGCCAAATCGAATAAAATATACTCATTCTTATATTACGAGAAAGGTAATATCTGATGTCAGATCCACAAACATTAGCTTAGAAAGCAGAGATTCAACTAAGCCTATTTATCAACAGCTTCAGTTTCAAATTCAGCAAGCATATCAGCAATACGCTGATCTTTTTGTCGCCATATTTGCTCTATCCAGTCAAACATTTGCACTTTGGTCGCTTCATCATTTTCGTAACCCCCATTTTGAATACTGGAAAATAGCGCATCAGGCATGTCAATATGCCGTACATCCACACCTAAGCGCTTAATATTACCTTTCCATAAGTCACTATAAGTCGGTACGCCATCAGGATAAACGATGGTCATATCCAAGATGCCATCTATATCTGCGCCCAATGCGTTGATAGCAAGAGACAAACCGCCGGCCCGTGGCTTAAGTAAATGCGTGTAGGGCGAATGCTGCTTGTCACGTTTAGTGGGGGTAAAGCGCGTCCCTTCTAGATAACTAAGCAGCGTAAAAGGCTTGTCTTTAAGCAGCGCGCAGGCACGTTTTGCTTCTATGATATCTTTGCCTTTTAATGATGGGTTTTTAGCAATGGCTTCTTTAGAATGTCGGCGCATCATTGGGAAATCTAAAAAATAAAAGGTCTGACCAACGATAGGGATATATATCAATTCAAACTTAGTAAAAAAGCGCGTTAACGGTAAGCGATTTTCACTAATATATTGAACGATACTGGTGTCGACCCACGATTGATGGTTGCTCACGAGTAAGTATTTACCGTTTATATGCGTGTCATCAGGCAAGCTAATACGCCAGTCTTTTTGTGGCAAAATATTGTCAATCAGGGCGTTGTTACTATTGATCCAGTGATTGGCGATTTTAATCACGATCTTATCAGCAACAGGCGCGCCGGTAACCATTTTGGTTGCGCCCATTAACCACATGGGGATGCTACCACCAAAACTATTGCCAGCAATGACGCCAGTTGCAGTTGCCAGTGAAACGGCTTTGCCAAGTTTGGGAGTGCGCTCATGTATTTTTTGAATAAGTGATGCCAATCGCATGTTCAGTCCTTTTTATCTATACTTATTATTAGCTATTGCTAACGCCATTAGATAATTTTAGCAGAAATCAGTATGAGTGTACGACTGTGACGTGACTGGTGATAACACACAATACCTATGAGTGTTTTTATGAGTGAATAAATACAGAACCACCGTTTATCATTTCATCATTCAAAGCAGAAATTGTCCAAAATAGGGCAAATAAAATCATACTTAAACGTTCGGTAACCCAGCTAGTTATTATCTATAGTTTATTCACTAAAAAAAGAATGCATCATTGCTGGTATGAATTTTGCGAAACTTTTATTAGAAGTATCTGTCTGGCAAAGTGCACAACAAGCGAGAAAAATTTATAGCAGCAGAATGTTGTGGTAAATGTTGTGACAATCGTACGTATTTTATTTTGAGCTTATTATCAGTACTTAGCTACTTAGCTACTTAGCTACTTAGCTACTTAGCATTGGCAACCAAAATACCAAGGCCAAAAGTGTGACTAGCAATACGGGAGGAGTGATTAATAAGCCAATTTTCATATACTGACCCCAGCTAATCTTATAATCTTTCTCTGCCAGTACATGTAGCCATAGCAAAGTTGCTAAGCTACCAATCGGGGTAAATTTTGGTCCCAAATCATTGCCTATGATATTGGCATAAATCATCAGCTCACGTGTTGCCGCGGGTACTTGAGCGCTATCAATAGCAAGTGCGCCGATAAGTGTCGATGGCATATTGTTCATGACTGAAGCGACAATAGCAGAGAGAAAGCCAGTCCCTAACGTAGCAATGACATTACCTTGTTGCCCTAACCAGTTAAGTATCTTTGCGCCATAGACGGTGAGACCAGCATTGCCCAAACCATAAACGACCAAATACATACCGATTGAAAATAAGACGATTTGCCATGGGGCTTTGCGCAGGACATTGGTCACAGAAAACTTTGTACCACGACCGCCTTGCCACCAGCGACCTGCGATTGCCATTAGCACTAGTGCCGCGATACCAGTCACCAATGAGATCACGATACCGAGTAATTCGGTGGCAAAATAAGCGATAAGCAATAAGGCTAATAGTGGAAAAGCCGCTCGAAAAACCAAAGGATCTTTGATAGCAGACTGCGGTGAACTAAGATTATCAATTGCATATTGTTTTGGAATATGGCGCGCGTAGACTATCCATAACACCAGTAACGTTGCAATAACAGACACGATATTCACTGGCACCATGACTGCCGCATAGCGACCAAAACCAATATCGAAATAATTGGCACTAACGATGTTGACTAGGTTAGAAGTCACTAACGGTAGACTTGCCGTATCGGCAATAAAGCCGGTAGCAATAATAAAGGCAAAGGCGGATTTAGGAGTAAAATTAAGGCGCAGCAAGATAGCGATAACGATAGGGGTGAGCAATAAGGCCGCCCCATCATTAGCAAAAAAAGCCGAAATAAACGCCCCTAGAATGACAATCATAGGGAACAGCAAACGCCCCTGACCATTGCCCAATCTTGCTACATGCAAGGCTGCCCAGCCAAAAAAACCAGCCTCATCTAATATCAGTGAGATGATAATGAGCGCGACAAAGGTAAAAGTCGCATCCCAGAC